>JAKAXI010000273.1 GCA_021816665.1 Bacillota bacterium
GACAAAGGGACACTGTTCCTTGATGAAATTTCCGAGATCCCGGTACCAATTCAAGCAAAGTTGTTGCGAGCGATTCAGGAGCGCGAGGTGTACCCGGTCGGTTCGACAGAGCCCGTTCGGTTCGACACGCGCATCGTCGCTGCGACAAATCAGTCACTTCCGGATTTGGTCGCGCAAGGGAAATTTCGCGAAGACCTGTTTTACCGTGTCAATGTTTTCCCAATTGACATCCCGCCGTTGCGCGAGCGCACGGAAGACATCGGGATTCTCGCCAACCACTTCTTGTATCAATTCAACAAGGCGTATCAACGCGACTTGCGCCTGACGAGTTCTGCTTTGGAACTGCTGGAGGCTTACGATTACCCGGGAAACGTTCGTGAACTGCAAAACCTGGTGCAGCGCATTGCCATCTCGGCAAACGAAGACGTAATCGATGCGAGCGTCGTCGAACAGATTCTCATGAAAGGTCCGGGAGCGGCGGATGGACAATCACCGCGCAGGTTCTCGCAGGTGGTCCCGCTGAAGCAGGCGCTCGAACAGGTGGAAGACGAACTGGTGAGCCTCGCAATGGAAAAATATCACTCCAGTACGAAGGCAGCAAAGGCACTCGGCATCAACCAGTCGACCGTCAGCCGCAAGTATCAGGCCATTCAACGCCGACGCATGCATCAGACAGAAGCGAAATAAGATTGAAAGCGAGGTCTCAGACCTGCGGTTTGGAACCGCAACTCAACAACTGCACTCCTCCGGTGAACACTTGGCATGGATATTGCTGAATTTTTTAACAAAGCCCACGAAAGGAGTCGGTCCCATGAGCCATCCGCTGAATCACGCCGAACTCGAAGCTCACCTGCGCCACATGATTGAACTGGAGAAACGGTCGGGGGACTTCCTCCTCGCATCCGTGATCCAAGATTCCCTGGTGTACAACCTGCATGGATATGTCAACCACCAGGAACTAAACCAAATCAGCCGCTTTGCATCTGAAATTGCAGTCAAGGCAGCTGTCGAAGCGCTGCATCGCGACCCGTCGACGATTTTGCAGACTTGTCGCGGTGTGATGCACGCGTTGGCGAATCTCGGTCTCGACCCTGTCGTCGCTGCTATCTCTGTCACCTTCGGAGCCCTGCACTACCTCGCTGACACAGCCGATGAACTTGACGTAAACGCTATCGTCAAAGGTGTGTCTCGCGCCGCCGATGAACTCGGTGTCGGTACTGAAACCGTTCGCGCCTGCGAGCACCTCGTGTGGTGCCTGCGCAGTCCATCACCGTCCACCGCCCCTATTCGCCCAGCCGCTGGTTGACCTATTCCTACAGCAAAAGGCACTGCCTGGGCTACCTTGGCAGTGCCGCTTTGCTTTTACTCACCTGCATCTCTACCGTACCTGCAAGCCAAACTTCTTCAACCTGCGAACAGCCGTAGCTTGGCTAACGCCCAGTTGCGCAGCTACTTCATAGGTGCTGCGGCAGGTCTGAATGGCCAGTTCGTACGCTTCACGTTCCACCTGCTCGAGGGCAGCTGCCAACTGCATTTGTCGAGGCACTATTGCGCCAGAATGACCTGGTAGTCTTTCACGGCTTTGCGAATTCAACTGCAGGCCTTGACTCGCGAAGACGACGGACTCGGCGTCCAGGCTTTCCGCAGGCTCAACAAAGGGCGTAATGTCAACCGCCCGCAACACGCCTTGGTCTTGATCCGAGTACAGACAAGCCCTTTCTAACACGTTTTCCAGCTCACGGACGTTCCCTGGCCACGTGTGAGCAGACAGACTCGCCAGCGCATCGGGAGCAAGGGACATCGGCCCCAGATTGTGTCGCCGTGAAACCACAGACACCAGGTAGGTTGCGAGTGGAGCGATGTCGTCAAGCCGTTCCCGCAACGGCGGGATCCGAAGCGAGATGACATTCAACCGGTAATACAAGTCTGCGCGGAAGGTCCCTTGCCGAACCATTTGCGTCAAATCACGGTTTGTTGCACAGACGACTCGCAGGTCGACAGCGATCGGATAAACGCCGCCCACTGGCGTATAGGTGTGCGATTGGAGAAAGTCCAGCAGTTTTGCCTGGACCCCAAGCGGAAGTTCACCGACTTCATTCAAAAACAGGGTGCCACCGTTCGCAGCGTCCACTTTACCGCGCTTCCCCTCTCGATTTGCGCCTGTGAATGCGCCTTTGGCGTATCCGAACAACTCGCTGTCAAACAGCGTTTCTGGGATCGTCGCGCAGTTGACTTCAATCAGCGGACCCGACCGTCGGTCACTCCAATCATGAACTGCTTCGGCAAGGCGATTCTTGCCAACACCTGTTTCTCCGAGAAGAAGCACTGTCGCATCTGTTTTGGCGGCGCGCTCAAGTTTCTGAAGCAAGGTGTGCATGCAGACGGAAGTTGCGACGAAGGACCGTGCCCCGTCCCCCGCTTCAAATCGACGTTCCGGCTCCACAGCTGTCGTACCGCGTTGCCGTGCCTTTGTCCCCTGTTGCTCTGTGGGAGCCGCTGTCGGCATAAGCCCGACGAGTTCGCGGACGTCAATTCCCGTCGAGATTACGCGCACAAGGCGACCATCGTCGTCAAAGACAGGTGTGCCGGTAACGGCAATGCGGCGACCGTCGTACGCGGTTTGCAAAATCGTGGTGCGCTTTCGTTCACGCAGCACAATGGCAGTGACGGACGGGTAAAACAGTCGATTTGCCTCGAGTTCAAACACTGTCTTGCCAATGATGTCGCGCGGGGACAAGTTGTAGAGAGTCTCGACGCGGTCGGTGACCCAGACGACTCGACCTTCGTGATCAGACACAAACAGTTCGTCTGACGTCTCATGCATGAGGCGTTCCAATTCTTCAAGTTGGCCCTGCAGTCTTCGGTTCTCTGCTGCGAGTACAGGGTCTTGTGGTGGCAAGCACTCGAGGACAATTGCCGGGCGCTCTTCCGTCTCCGTTGCCGAGTGGATGCGATACGAATAGCGATCGGGGAGTCGATCGTAGACATCCGGCCAACGACAGGTCGCCCACTCAACAGGGATGTGGCTGACTGCGGCCGCGTTCGCAAACACCAACTGGCCTTGGCGGTCAAACATCAAAACCGGAGTATCGAGTCGATCAAACACCGAAACATCCATCTTCGCAGCCTCCCATCGCAGTACTGAGGACGTGCCTCTGGGTCACTGACCGGCGAATCAAACCTGCATCACTGCAGCGCGTTTCAAGTCAAAATTGAATCAGATGCGGCATTGTGCGTCAAGATGAATAGTTTTAAGACACTGAAAATCCCCCAGTCCCCTTCTCACTCGCTGCGTCACGCATGGCACGTTTCTTGTTTATCTATTCATTGCCACGAACGATGGCAGAGCAAGCCGTCGGTTCGCGAACACTCGAGAGGGGGATTTCACCTTGTCTAGCGCACAGTCGCCTACCGAGGTGCAGCCAGCGAACTGGCTGGAACGCAGAAATCAGTTTGTGCCAAAAGGTGTATCCGTGCAAAACCCAATCTGCATCGCAAAGGCAGAGGGGGCCCGCATGTGGGACAGTGAGGGACGCGAGTACC
>JAKAXI010000274.1 GCA_021816665.1 Bacillota bacterium
CGGCCGCCCAATCCGAGCTCGGCCGTTCCATCCGTTCCATCCGCCCCATCCGCCCCATCCAATCTCGCTCCCTACCACCACCGTCGCAGCCACGAAGGCAGCGGCGGCATCCGCTTCACCGGCGGGGGGTCGACAACTACCTTGTGCAGGGAGCACGACTGGGTCGGTTCGGTGCCCGTCAAAAACCAGTCTGTCTCGCGGTTATGGCAGGCAGGGGTAGCGAGTTCGGCGGTCGCCGGGTCGATCGTCCGCTGTACGACGCCACCGGGCGGTGCGTACCAACCGCTTGGCATGTGCTGTTGCGCCACGCCCATAAACTTCGCCCAGATTGGGCCGGCGAGGTGCGACTCATCCAGTGTCAGCGCGCGTCCGTCGTCGTAGCCGACCCAGACCGCGCAGACGACGCGCGGTGTGTAGCCGACCATCCAGGCGTCCGAGTCGGTGGTGCCTGTTTTCGCCGCTGCCGGGCCGCGCAGGTAGTGGCGTTCTCCGTAGCCCGTGCCGCCCGGTTGCAGCACGCTCTGCATCAAGTCACTCATTTGGAACGCCGCTTGCGGCGTCACTACGCGGGTCTTCTTCGGCGTCGTCTGCCACACTTGTGTGGCGTGAGCGTCGCGGACTTCACCCACCGTGTACGGGTCGACGCGGAAGCCGCCGTTCGCGAGCGCTGCATACGCAGTCGCCATCTGTAAGGGACTGGTCGGGAACACGCCGAGCGCCAGGGACGGGTACGGCTCAAGCTGCGTCGTGATGCCCATTTCGCGCGCCGCGCGAACGACCTCGTCGGGGCCAATGTCGAGGTTGGTTGTGACGGCGTACACGTTGTCCGACCGCGCTAACGCCTCGCGCAAAGTCAACGGGTGGTGCGCGTAAAAGTCGCCGTAGTCGTGGACCGTGTACTGTTTCTCGCGGTCGTAGATGAACGTCGTCAACTCGCTTTGCACTTCGCGCGACGGTTGCCAGCCGTGTTCGAGCGCGGCTGTGTACAAAATCGCTTTAAAGGTTGATCCCGGCTGCCTCTCCGCAAACGTCCGGTTGTAGGCGCTTGTCTCGTAGTCGCGGCCGCCCTGCATCGCGAGGATGGCGCCCGTCTCCGGGTCCAGTGCAACCACCGCCGCCTGCAAGTGGCTGTCCTTCGGGAGAGTCGTTGCGACGGCGCGTTCGGCGGCTTCCTGAAGAACGGGATCGAGCGTCGTCACAATCGTCGTGTCGCCCTTGTACAAGTCTTCACTCGTCAGGTTGTAGCGCCGCTCTGCCTCTTCAATCGCGGTCGACGTGAAGTAGGGCGCTTTAACGGGAGGGGTGTGCAAGGTCGACAATTGAATCGGTTCCCGGTAAGCAGCGACTGCCTCGTCTTGCGTAATGTAGCCGGCTTTGACCATGCGCATCAAAACAACGTATTGGCGCTCCTTGGCCGCGTGGAAGTCGACGAACGGAGAGTACAAGCCTGGGCCATTGGGAAGACCCGCTAGCATCGCACACTCCGCCAGGTTCAGGTCCTGCACAGGTTTATTGAAGTACAACACGGCCGCTGACCCTGCCCCGTACGCCCCGTGTCCGTAATAAACGACATTCAGGTACTGTTCGAGGATCGCGTTCTTCGACTCGTGCAGTTCCAACTGCATCGCGAACAGGGCTTCTTTCAACTTGCGGATCACGGTCCGGTCCTGATTGAGATAGAGGTTTTTGGCGAGTTGTTGCGTGATCGTCGAACCACCTTCTACGATGTGTCCGCGCCGCGCGTCGACGAGCAATGCGCGCGCCGTCGCTGGCAAGTCGAAGGCGCGGTGTTGGTAGAAGTGCGTGTCTTCGACCGCGATTGTCGCGTGTTGAAGGTCCTTCGGGATGTCGTTGAGGGACGTCTGTTCGCCGCGGGCAGCCCGCAAGGACCACACGGCGAGCGTTTTCCCTGACGCGGTAACAACCTTGGTTGGACTCGCGTCATTGGTGGCGGGGAGCGGAGTTGCACGCAACACCAGGAGCAGTGCCGTCATGCTGCCAAAACCTGCAACAAGCGGCAGCGCAAAAGCCTTCGCCCAGATGTCGGGTTTGCGCCACCACGGGCTGCGGTACGTCCCGTCGGTGGCAGACGCTTCGATCTGGGTCGGCTCGTACGGCATCCTTCTGGTCCTCCTCATCGCCTCTCGCGCATCTTGCGAGAGCCGTGACAGTCTGCTAGCAAAGTTGCCGTTAGTATGCGCGCTCCCGTTTCGCTCCATGCACTGTGCGTGACTTCGTCTGTTTGCTGCGATCCTTTTTGATCAACTGCGCAAACTACCTCTATAATGGGGATGCCCTTGGCCTTGGACCAAGGGCGAAACGCGACTTGAGGGAGGCGTCCAGCCCGTGTCAGATGCACACTTTTGGTTTACCGAATACCAGAACGACAACCTTTCGATTGGCCTGCGCATTAAGCAAATCATACATAGCGAGAAGACCGACTTTCAGACGCTCGATGTCGTGGAGACGGTAGAGTACGGGCGACTGCTCGTACTCGACGGCTGTGTCATGACGACGGACAAAGACGAGTTTGTCTACCACGAGATGCTCTCGCACGTTCCGATGCACACGCACCCCAACCCGAAGAAGGTGCTCGTCGTCGGTGGCGGGGACGGCGGCGTGATCCGCGAGATCATCAAACACCCATCCGTCGAGAAGGCGGTGCTCGCCGAGATCGACGGGCGCGTCATCGAAGCGTCTAAAACCTACTTCCCGCATATCGCTAGCGGCCTGTCCGATCCGCGTGTGGACGTGCAGGTGACGGACGGGATCAAATACGTGGAAGACCACCCGAACGAGTTTGACATCATTCTCATTGACTCGACAGACCCGATTGGCCCGGCTGTCGGCCTCTTTGCGAAGGACTTCTACCAGAGCGTCCACCGCGCCTTGAAAGACGACGGCATCATGGTCGCGCAGACCGAATCGCCGTTTGCGAACGCAAAGCTGATCCGCAGTGTCTACAAGGACGTCTCCGAAGTGTTCCCGCAGACGCACCTCTACCTGGCTTTTGTGCCCACGTACCCGACGGGGATGTGGAGTTTCACGATGGGCAGCAAGAAGCACGACCCAAACGCTGTGACAGACTGCCGCGTATCCGGTACGAAGTACTACACCAACGCGGTTCACAAGGGATCGCTCGCCTTGCCGCCGTTCGTACAGGAGTTGACGCGCGGATGAGCAGTTGGCTTCCTGGTGAAGCGTTCGGACACACATTCAATCCCGCCTATTCCGGCAACATCTTCATCGGCGCATCACAAGACTTTGCGGCAGCGAAGGCCGTGATCTACGGGATGCCGATGGACTGGACGGTGTCGTTTCGCGGCGGCACCCGCCTTGGCCCTACGCGCATCCGCGAAGTGTCGCTCGGGCTCGAGGAGTACAGCCCGTACGTCGACCGCGATCTCTCGGACGTCACGTTCTTCGACGCTGGTGACATCCCGCTCCCGTTTGGCAACCCGGCGGCGAGCGTGGCGCGCATTCACGACTACGTGGCGTCGCTGTTTGCAGCGGGCAAATTCCCACTTGGACTC
>JAKAXI010000275.1 GCA_021816665.1 Bacillota bacterium
AGGCGCGGCAGTGGCCGACGACGCTGGCGCTGGCGCTGCATCTCGCGCCGCTAACGGTCCCGACGGTGCCAGGTCGCCAGCTGCAAAATCTCACGCGGCGGACGGCGCCAGTTCGCCAGCCGCGGGTGCGAACGGCGGAGAGGACGGTGGCTTGCGTGGATAAACTGATCATCACCGCCGCGATGGTCGGCGCAGAAGTGACGCGCGAGACGCAACCGAATCTGCCGATTACCCCAGACGAGATCGCGGCGGCGGCACTCGCCTGCCGTGAGGCGGGAGCAAGCATCTGCCACTTGCACGTGCGTTTCGACGACGGGACACCGACGCAAGACCGCGAGCGCTTCCGCGAGACAATCGCCGCGATCGAAGCGAAGACCGATATCATCGTCCAGGTTTCGACAGGCGGCGCGGTAGGCATGAAGCCGGAAGAGCGACTGCAGCCTGTGACGCTGTCACCGGAGATGGCGACGCTCACATGCGGCACGGTCAACTTCGGGGACGAGGTGTTTTGGAACAGTCCAGACCTGCTGAAGCAGTTTGCAACGGAGCTGAAGCGCTACGGCGTGCGGCCGGAGTTCGAGATCTTCGACGCTGGCATGGTCGCAAACGCCCTCAACTTGGTTCGACAGGGCCTGGTTGAGCCGCCGCTGCACTTTGACTTCGTCCTCGGCGTGCCAGGCGCCTTGCCTGCATCGCCGAAAAACCTGCTCTACTTGACCGAGCTGTTGCCGGAAGGCGCGACGTGGTCGGTTGCAGGCGTTGGTCGGCAGCAACTGCCAATGGCTGCGCTCGCCGTCACGCTCGGCGGGCATGTGCGCGTCGGCTTTGAGGACAATATCTACTACCGCAAAGGTGAACTGGCCACGAGCAACGCACAGCTGGTCGCCCGAGTAGCGCGCATTGCGGCGGAACTGGACCGACCGCTTGCGACGCCAGACGAGGCGCGAGTGATGCTTGGCATACAGAAACGCTGACGACAAGGAAGTGCGATCCAGCACGAGGCGTTAACTTGGAAGGCAACGCGAACCGGGACAAAGCGCTAATGGAAAAGCAGCGTGAACTGGCAAGAGGCACAAACCGTAAGTTACATAGACCTAAAGAGGAGTGGATGAAGTGAAACTGTTTATCGACACGGCAAACGTAGCTGAGATCAAGAATGCAGCAGAGATGGGAATTTTGAGCGGTGTGACCACCAACCCGAGCCTGATCGCGAAGGAAGGCCGCAACTTTGTCGAGGTGCTGAAGGAGATCATTGAGATCGTCGATGGCCCGATTAGCGCCGAAGTGGTCAGCCTCGACGCCGACAACATGGTCGAAGAAGCGCTGCCACTCGCAGAGCTGCACAAGAACATCGTGATTAAAGTCCCGATGACGGCGGAAGGCCTGAAAGCCGTGCACCGCTTGGCGAAGCGCGGCATCAGAACCAATGTGACGCTCGTCTTCAGCGCGAACCAGGCGCTCCTCGCCGCGCGCGCAGGTGCGTCGTTCGTGAGTCCGTTTATCGGCCGCCTCGACGACATCAGCTACAACGGCGTCGAGCTAATCGCCGACATCTCTACGATTTTCGACATCCACGGGATTGAGACCGAGATCATCGCCGCGAGCATTCGCCATCCGATGCACGTCACGGAGGCGGCGAAAGCGGGCGCGCACATCGCGACTTGCCCGTACGGCGTCCTTGACCGGATGATCAAACACCCGCTCACCGACCAAGGCATCGAGCGATTCCTGGCCGACTGGAGCACCGTCAACAAGTAAGTCGATCCCGGTGGCGCGGCGGTGGGAACACTTCGCCTGCGCCACTTTCGCTACGTCGGGCGCGTGACCAGTTGGCTTACGCCACACTGGCGCAAAGGAAGCTTGGCCGGAAAGCGCGGCCAGTCACTATGGGGGAGGTTTGCCGAATTCATGACAGATTCACATGTGCAAAATCTGATCGCGGAGCGGATCGGCGGAAAGCGGTTTGGCCAAGACACCGTGATCTACAAGTTTGAGCGCATCAAGCGGGCCAAGGCGGCGGCGCTCGCGGCGCACCCGGAGCGGGAGATCATCGATATGGGCGTCGGCGAACCAGACGCCCCGGCGCACCCAGACGTCGTGCATGCGCTGGCCGACGCCGCTGCGAATCCGGGCAACCGGTTTTACGCGGACAACGGGATCGACCTCTTTAAAGAAGCGGCTGCGAAGTACATGGCCGACGTTTACGGCGTAACTGGGCTCGATCCGGCGACTCAGGTTGTCCACGCGATTGGCTCCAAATCGGCGTTCGCGCTGTTGCCGTACGCGTTTGTGAACGAGGGCGACGCCGTGATCCAGACGGTGCCAGGCTATCCTGTGCTCGCCACCATCTCAAGTTGGCTCGGCGCCACCGTGCACAACCTGCCGATCACGCCGGAGAACGGCTTCCTCCCGGACTTGCGCTCTGTCCCGGCGGACGTCCTCGACCGTGCCAAGTTGCTCTACCTCAATTACCCGAATAACCCGACCGGAGCCACGGCGACGCGCGCGTTTTTCGAAGAAGTGGTCGCCTTCGCGAAACAGCATCACCTGCTCGTCGTGCACGACGCTGCCTACGGCGCGCTGACGTTCGATGGTTACGAACCGCTGTCATTTCTCAGCATTCCGGGCGCGCTTGAAGTTGGCATCGAGGTACACTCGATGTCGAAAGCCTTCAATATGACTGGCTGGCGCCTCGGCTTTGTCGCAGGCAACGAGACCGCGGTCAAGGCCTTCGCGACCGTGAAGGACAACAACGACTCAGGTCAGTTCCGGGCCATTCAGATCGCCTCTGCCAAAGCCCTCAGCCACCCGGAGTGGACGGAGGACACAGCGAGGAAGTATAGCCGCCGCCACGAACTGCTGGTGGACGTGCTGCGGGACGCCGGCTTTGAGGCGAAGAAGCCGAAGGCCTCGTTCTACTTGTACGTGAAGGCGCCGAAAGGCGTCGTCGGTGGCCCGACATTCGCTACGGCTGCCGACTTCTCTGAGTACCTGATCAAGGAGCAGTCGATCTCGACGGTCCCCTGGGACGACGCCGGCCACTTTGTGCGCTGGTCGGTCACCTACGAAGCGACGGACGAACAGGACGAGGTCCGTGTCATGAATGAAGTCGCGCGCCGCCTCGGCCAATTGGAGCTCGAGTTCTGAGGGGTTTGCGGAGCCGCCTGCTAGGTGTCTCTGCTAGGTGTCTCTGCTAGGTGTCTCTGCTAGGTGTCTCTGCTAGGCTCGTGTCAGCGGCCGTCCGACCGCCTCGGGTAGCAGCTTCCCAATCGTATGGGCTGTGGCCTGCAAGGGACACAGCCGGGCGGTTGCATCGGATTGCGGAGGCGCCGGGCTGCGGAGGCGCCGCGCAAATGTCGGTTTCGATCACATAGGTGGGCCGAGACGCCGCTTAAATGTCGGTTTCGATCACATAGCCGACCTGAGGCGTCGCGCATAAGTCGGTTTCGATCACATAGGTGGGCCGAAACGCCGCGCAAATGTCGGTTTCGATCACATAGGCGACCTGAGGCGTCGCGCATAAGTCG
>JAKAXI010000276.1 GCA_021816665.1 Bacillota bacterium
CGATCTGTCCTGCTTCCTGCATCACCTTTGACACGTCCTCGTACCAAGTTTGGCTGATCTGGCTGCTGCTCAAAGTGATTATGCCGTTTGCCAACAAGTCCTGTTCCGCTTCACCGAACATAAACAGTTCGGGCAAGTCCGGCCATTGAGCCGCAACCGCCCGCTCGATGCGCTCCTTCGCTTCACCGCCAGCCTGTGCCAGTCGAGTAAACCATGTCCGAGCGTGCAACCGATGGTAGTACTCTTCGCGCAACATCTTTGCAGCACCTTGCCGCAGTGGCTCGTACGAACTGTGTGTCAATGCCGTTAAACGCAGGTGGTCAAATTCGTCGTAAAAAAAGTGGCGCACCACAGTAAAAGCCCAGTCACCATTACCGCGTTCAACCAAAACGGCGTTACGTCGGACATCATGAGGACGTTCGTATGCGAGCAACTCCACGGACTCTCCCGTCAAACCGGAAAGAAGGTTGTAGTAGAAAAGCGCGTGCCCGACTTCATCCTGACTGATGGATCCAAATGCAACGTCTTCTTCAATTTCAGGCGCCATTCCCAGCCATTCCGATTCCCGGTGGCCCATCACGAGTTCGTCATCTGCAGCCTGAAACAGGAACGAAGTGAGTGCTGTAGCGTACCTGTCATCGGTTGTCTGACCGCCAAATTGTGCGTGTGTCACAGACCTCGTCACCGACCTTTCTGTGTGGGGGCAGACTCAGTCGCAAACCCATCGCCTGGCGTGATTTGCTCTTCGGGATTGCCACTGCCCGCGTGTTTCACATCTTCCACAACTTCGTCTATCTCCATCGCGCGCTGTTTAAATGCCTTCCAACGCCTGGCGTTGTCAGAATATCCATCGACGCGGCGGTAGTCTCGGTCAAACTCTACGGCAAAAAAATCCACGTCTTCGGATGTCTTGACAGCGATAAATTGCTTTGGCACAACCCACAGGCTGTGGGCCTTGTCCCTCCGCAGGAAGTTTTCGCGCGCGACGATCAGTGCCATATCTGTCGATGACGCCAACACACTGCCGACGTACTGATGGGGCTCAAGTACGTCGTACTGGACAAACACTTCGTATGCCTCATACAGCCCACTGCTGTGTTCGCTGTCTGTTGTCATACCTGCCGCCTCACTTTCCCAACACACTGACATGTACGCTGTCGGCAGTGCGTTTCATCGCTTCACGCACCCACGCCTGATCGGTGTGCGCTGACTTGCGCAGGGCAATGCGCGCTTGCGACATCGGTCCTGAGTTCTTCCGCACAATCTCGCCAAACCTCTGCCAATCTGGCTGTGTGTACGTCCACTGTTCTTTGTTCCTGTCGTAACTCAGTGCTTCGTCAGGAATTGTCAGGCCGATCGAGCGGATACGCGGCACGTAGCGAGTGAGGAACTTTTGGCGCAACTCTTCATTGGTGCGCTCTCGAATTCGATACTTTAACATGACGCGAGCTGACTCGGAAATCTCAGGCGGACCAAAGAAGAACATCAAGGACTCCCACCAGCGGTTGACCGCGTCCTGCAACATCTGCCGTTGCTCTGGCGTACCTTCGGCAAGCGAAAGAATGATCGATTCTCCGTGCTGCATATGGAAACTCTCTTCAGCACAGATGCGCTTGAGTACGCGCGCATACGGCGCATAGGACGTGTCGAGGAGCGCCGCCTGAGAGATGATCGCAGCCCCGTCGACCAGCCAGCCAATGACACCTGCGTCCGCCCAACTTGGCGCCGGCATGTGGAAGACGTTGTGAAACTTGATCCGCCCTGTGTAGATGTCTTCGATCATGGACTCACGCGTTGCACCAAGCGGTGCCGCCAATTCTTCCGCAACGCGTAGCAGCAACTGGCCGTGACCTATCTCATCCTGCACCTTCGACATAATCCCAAGTTTACGGCGCAGGGACGGCGCCTTCGGTACCCATTCCTTTTCAGGATAGGCTCCCATGATTTCACTCACACCGTGCATTTGAATGAACTTGACGAGGACCATCCTGTAGTCATCAGGCATCCAGTCCGTTGCTTCAATCTTCTCACCACGCTCAATTCGAGCCATAAACTGCGTTACACGCATATCTTCTGTAGACGTTACCACCTCGTGGGCCTCCTCACTGCAAGCTTTGTGCAACTCACACTTTCCTGATTGATCCGGGCCTTGTTCCGACGTCTGCACTGCGTCGATCGATACCGTACAACAGGACGTCAGCCAAGCGGTCGGCCACGGCTTTGGCACTCAGTTCTCCTGCAGGGTCGTACCATTGATACAGCCAATTTGCAACGGAAAGACTCACAATGCGGCTGAACCTTTGATTCGACATCACGAACGTTCCTTCGGCCACTCCATATTGAATCACTTCTTGCCACAGATGTTCATATTTGTCCCGTTTGTCTTGAATCAGAGCTCGCCGCTCACCTTCCAGCGCGCGCCACTCGTGTGAAAAGACTGTCGCTGCGTCCAGATTTCGCGCCACCACACCAATGTGTGCCGCCAGTGCTTCGCGAAACTTCTCTTCTGGCGAAAGCTGCTGCGCAACAACAGCCGCAAGGGACTCGAGAAACTGATCTGCGACCGAATCGACGATCTCGTATAACAAGTCTTCCTTGGTACGAATGTGTGCGTACAGACTACCAGAGAGAATCCCGCTCATCTGTGCAATGTCGCGAATCGTCGTGCCGTGATAGCCCCGCTCACTGAACAGCACACGCGCCGAATGAATAATGTCTTCTCGCCGGCCCCTATCTCCCATGGAATGGCCCTCCAACGATCGGTGATGGCTACCCTCGCCAACAAGCGCTTGCTTGTTCCTAGTGTAGTCCCGTGTACAGAAGACTGTCAATGTGTTAAGAACTCATTCGTTATAGTTGCAAACATATACAAAACAATGTGAGATCTCCTTGCGTTTGTCACTCAGCTATGGAGCATACCGTCATATTCATATAGAATAGCGAGGGGAGTGGTACGATGCAGAAACACCGACGCAGGCGCACAAACAGCTCGGGATGGCGAGCAGTGGCGATCGTACTCGCGGCTGTCGTAGGCGTAGCGGGCGGCGCTACCGTCGGTTTTTTCCGAGCCAGCGCGATAAATTCGTACGCACCCCCAGCAACTGTGGTGCCATCGAACACCGCCTCTCCCGCCACAACAGCCCCACAACGGAAAACAGCGGTGCAAAGCGGCAACACCACTGCCGCCAACAATACGGTCAGTCCAACGGCAAATTCCACTGGCACTTCTACTGGCAATTTTGCGGACAGGTCCACGGGCAATTCTACGCCTCCGGCCCCTTCAAACCAGACGACTCCGCCCCAAACAGAAACCTCGTCACCGCTGCCTGCGAGTGCCATGTTGCAAGTCCCTGCCCAGAATCAACTCCCACAGCTTCCGAACGGCTGTGAGGTCACCAGCTTGTCGATGCTATTCACCGCAGTCGGACATCCCGTCAGTCGATTCACACTTGCCGACGAGATCGCGAAAGACCCGACACCGATGGTGAAGAATTCATCAGGAG
>JAKAXI010000277.1 GCA_021816665.1 Bacillota bacterium
TCTATAAGGCCGTGCTGAGCACCGTATGCAAGCCCCTTTCCGACTGAGCCTCCGACCCAGTTGCCGCTCGCACCACGCGTCTTCAGGACAACAACCCGACCGCCAAGTGCCGACTTTGCCGTGCCATCCTGGGCTCCGCCATGAGCCACTGTGTACTGTCCAGGTGCGTGATATGCGGCAAATCCGGCGCCGGCAACATCGCGGTGAACGACAACGGATCGAACGTCCGGTCTGCCGTGCCGCGCAGATTCACCGCTTTGCCAAGTCCCGACAACTCTATCGACAGGCCGAATCGACGGCCCGGCGAGCAACCGGGAACTTTCGGAGGCGCCCGTCGAGTCAATCTGAGCATAACCGCGTCCTGGTTTTACAGACAGTCCAGAATGACTGAAACTGGTGCTTGTTGCACTTGTCTCACCGACGGCATAGGAGAGACTCAAAGCGCCGGATTCTACCTGGACACCTTGTGCAAATACCGATTCACGGTATGAAATCTGTGTCCCGGCACCCTTGTACATCTCCTCCATCCGCAGCATACCTGACAGGTCTGCACGGTCATGACCGAACTCCTGCACCAACAAGTCGCGACGCCCAACGAGGTCCTGGGTCCGGGTTGCACCAAGCATCGCCGTCAGTTCACGTACCTGTTCACCAACGGAAGTGAAGAAGCGCTGCAGGTTTTCCACGGCGATGTCAAATTCCCGCGGTGTGAACTTTGCCACACCTTTCTGTGCTGCTTCCTCCTGCGATGTCATCTGTGTCGCAATGCCGACGTGGCAAGTGTCCTTGTGACAAGCGCGGCAAGCCGTGCAGCCAAGCGCAACCATGGCCATGGTTCCAAATCCGACCCGGTTTGCACCGAGAAGAATGGCCTTGATGACATCAGCGCCTGACTTCATACCACCGTCTGCCCAGATTTCAGCCAGGTGGCGAATGCCCGCTTCTGACAGGGCGCGGTGAACCTTATCGATGCCAATCTCGACAGGCAGGCCCACGCGGCGAAGTGCATGGGCCCGAGCAGCACCGGTTCCACCATCAAAGCCGCTCAACTCCACGATGTCTGCACCAGCTTTGACGATCCCGATGGCAATCGTACCGATGTTCGGCACCACCGGAACCTTCACTGCGATGCGAGCTGTCGGGTTCACCGCCCGTAGTTCATAGATGACCTGAGCCAGGTCTTCAATCGAATAAATGTCGTGATTATTGGATGGTGAAATCAGGTCGATGCCGGGAGCCGCGTTACGGGCGCTTGCGACGAGTTCTGTGACTTTTGAACCTGGCAAGTGTCCACCTTCACCCGGTTTTGCACCTTGGCCAATCTTGATCTCAAGTACGTAAGCCCCATTACAAAGTTCAGCGTTTACGCCGAAACGTCCAGAGGCAATCTGACGCCCACGGTTTCTCGGGTACTTGGTCAAGAGGTCTTTGATTTCCCCGCCTTCACCGTTCATCGCGACAATGTTCATACGATAAGCAGCTTCCGCATAAGCCCGATACGCCGTCTCCCCCTGAGACCCGAAGGACATCGAACTGATGAGCAGCGGGTATGCGTGGCCGTCAATCGTCGTATCGACATCCTGCGGTTGAACCGCAGTCGACAACGGCGCCTGAATGCTCAGCAAATGCTTCAGGTTCACCGGGTTATCCTGCTCAAAAGCCTGCAGACGCGTGTAGTACTCGTGATAGTCGAGGCTGCCTTCCGCAACCTGGCCTGCGGACTTCCAAATGCGTGGGTAGATTTGAAAGACACGTTGCTTCATCACCGCACGCTCATCGGCCTCTTCGTAGAGCTGGTGGCGAAGGACTGCGTTTTGTTCCAGGGTCGCAAACGTGCAGCCCACTTTGTTTCCACCGTAAAACTCGGGTACACCGAGCACCTCGGTGATTTCTTGACTGAGTCCAATCGCCGAGAACAAGCGCTCATAACCGCGCAGTTCGTGAATTCCGATGGTCGAAATGACCTTCTCAATCCCTTTGCAAAGGGCCGTGTACATGTTTTCGACGCCTGTGATGCTCGCCTTTTCGGCTGCAAGCTCCCACATCAGATAAGGCACCACGCCGTCTGCTCCCAGTCCCACCGCCACCATGATGTCGTGCAGGTTGCGGATGCCGGCGCTGCGCACGATGACGCTGGTTCTGCGGCGCAGGTGCTCTGACTCTCCGTCCTTACCAGGAGACCGTTGTAGGGATTTGTGGACGGCTGCGAGAGCCAAGAACGGGTCGAGATACGCACCGCGGCGAAACTGCAGACGGTCATCCAGTACAATTGCATGGGCACCTGCCTGCACGGCCTCCAGAGCCATGCGGCGGAATCGCACAAGAGCCGCTTCGATGGACTCCCCGTCCTCACGATGAATTAAAATCTCAGCCGTCCCGTTTGGCGTCGTATGGAGTGCCGCCAGTGCCTCTTCATAGGTCATCGTGCCGTAGCGGTTGGCGAGCGACTGAATCGATTCGCGCGGGATGTCAAACACATCCGGGAGCCAATCCAAAAGCAGCGGTGACTGCAACTCGAGACGCGGCGCGTCGTGATAAGTGCCAGCCATGGACGGCCGTTTACCGACAATCATACGGGTGCTGAAATGCTCAATCTCACGTTCACGGTCAATCGCAGGATTGGTCACAACAGCAACGGTTTCCTGAAGATAGTCGGACAGCAAGGTCAGCCCCTTATCGAGCACCGCCATAGGACCGTCGTAGCCAATCGAACGGATCGGCTCCGCACCTGTACTCACTTCTGCCTCGAGCAGTTTCAAATCATCGTCGCGCCAGCCGAATGCAGCAGCACGAACCATGGCAGGACGCTTCTGGTTCCAGTACGGAGAAGCGACGTCCCGCTCTTCATAGGAACCAGAGAAGTGAATGGTACGCCGCTCGCCCTGCAAGCTGTAACGCTCTTTTGCACGCGCAAGTACTTCCCGTTGTAATTGCGTGTAGGCGAGCAGCCGGACACTACCCTTCGTCATTTGAATACCGATCTTCTCGCCTGGGGCTAAAGGCCGCGGATCGGATGCCCACGTATGCGGCGGTACAATGCCCTGTTCGGAAGAGAAACAGTAGAATTCAGGCGTCTTGATTTCCCACATGGGACGGAGCCCCAAGGCGTCAACGGCAAACACGGCTTCCTGCCCGGACCGCATCATTACGGCAGCCGGTCCCTGTGAAAATGGGCCCCACATGGCCCGATAGAACATGTAGAGGTCTGCCAAATCCGAGGGCATTTGCTTGATCTCGTTGAGAATCGGCGGAAACAGCAACTCCGCTGTCTCGAACAAGGTCCATCCCCGCTCTGTCGTTAATGCCTCGACAACCTCACTTACCATTTGAGAGTCGCTGTACAGGGGGTCAAGCGGAATGCCGACCATACCCGCTTCGGAGTAGAACCTGGCAATCGTGTTGATTTCACCGTTGTGTCCGAGTGTGGCAAAGGGTTGGACTCGCGAGAACGTGGTCTGTGTATTGGTCGA
>JAKAXI010000278.1 GCA_021816665.1 Bacillota bacterium
GCTGCCACCAGGCACTGGGGAGCGCCACCAGGCACTGGGGAGCGCCACTAGGCACTGGGAAGTGAGGCCAGGCATCGGATCGAGGGGATGATTGCGAGCGCCATATCCGCGGCGCCTAGACCCCGACTGACCGTGGTGCGCCAGCCTGCTTCTGCACATCTCGCTGGGAGACGGTCAGGTAGGCGACTAAGATGACGATCGGAATGAACAGATAGGCTGCCACAGGTCCTTTGCCAAGGCCGAGGCCTCCCATGCTGTGCGGGACGGAGACCCAGTCTGAGAACGATGCACCGACGGGCCGCGTCAGAATGTAGGCGAACCAGAACGAGAAGACTTCGTTCCACCTGAAGTGCAGAAAGCCAACCGCGGGAATGGCGAAGACGACGGTGAACAGGATGCCAGAGGTGAGATAGCCAAGGTGAAACGTCGACGCGGTCATGTCACCCGCAGCGGTGCCGAGCGCGAACGTGCACAGCACCGTCAACCAGTAAAAGGCTTCGCGGCGCTTCGTAACGATGCTGTGAATGGAAAGCGTATGCTCGACCTTGCGCCAGACCGTGAGGACGATGGCGACCGAGATCGCGAAGACCAAAGACGAAAGCCAGTACGGTACGCCGAGGACGATGTGCGTCGCGTCAGCGACCATCGTGCCGAAGATGGCGACCATCAACACGACCAGCCAGTACACGGATGCGATGTAGCGCCTGACGCGAAACTGCAACACGAAGGCGCCTGCGAGGAACGCGGCACCGAGAAATACAGCCAGATAAGGATTCATGTGATAGACGAGAAAGTCTGACAATGCCTCGCCCATCGCAGTCGTCAACAGTTTAATGACCCAAAAGTAACCAGTGACCTCGGGCACCTTGACGTAGCCCTGACTTCGGTCGGAACGCAAATTCGCTGATGACAGACTCAAAAATTGCTCTCTCCTTATCGAAAGGTAGTTCAGAGGATGGCAATGCGTTAGCAGCACCTCGACATAGCGAAAGGTTTAAGGAGTCAACCCTACGGCATTGTACCACGCGATAATTGGTTCGGGCGGGGCTGGGCAGACTCGTCTCAACGTCGTGATCGCACATGTCCCGGTTGCGTTCGCCGATAGAGGAGCCGGTTGCCCGATCTGGTATAATTCCATTAGTGCAAACGGACAAACCTGCGATGTAGGTTGGTACAAGCGTGTCGCCACCGTTGCACGCGAACACTCGAAAAATTTCCCTGTCATCGTTGGCGTCGCCTTCGGCGCAGCAAAAATTGGACGCGATTCGGGCTGCGCTGTCGGCGCAGCTCGTCAACGTGCTTGTAACCGACTACGCCATCGCTTAAAAGCTCGTCCACGGAGACGACTAGGAGACCGCCACGATGTGAAAGGACGGACTGCGTTTGGAACGACAGATCAAGTCTATTCCGGCTGCGGCTGGTCTAGCGATTGGCACAGTTGTGTGGCTCCGCAAACAGGATCGGACGGACGACGCCCCCAGCCACGTTTCGGAAGGCGAAGTCGAAGCGGAAATCAGTCGCTTTCATGCGGCCGTAGCCACGGCCCGCGAGCAGATTACAGAACTTCGCAACACAACAGCAAAACAGGTCGGTGAGGAAGAGGCATCTGTGTTCGATGCGCACCTCGCTTTTCTTGGCGATCCCGCCTACGTCGACGAGACTATCGGGCGCATTCGCCGGGAAACGCTGAGCGCTATCGGGGCTTGCAGCGCCGTCACGAAGGAGACCAGCGACATGTTGGCCTCTCTCCCGGATGAGTATTTAAGCGCCCGAGCAGCCGACATTCGCGACGTCGGAGACCGGCTGTTAGGGTTGCTCAGCAGTGAGACGAAGGGGACTGTCACTTTCGCGCCAGGCAGTGTCGTGGTGGCAGATGAACTGACGCCGTCGCAGACGGCGGAACTGACGCCCGACGTCGTCGGCCTTGTGACGCGGCGCGGCAGCAAGACAGGACACGCGGCAATTATCGCGCGTACACTCGGGATCCCGATGGTAGTTGGCGCGGGTGATGCGCTCGATGGGCTCGGCGATGGCCAGACGGTGGTGGTCGACGGCGACGCAGGGACCGTGGACGTTGAGCCCGACGCGGCAGAGCTTGAAGCAGTCCGCGCGCGGCAGGCCGAGCGGGCAAAACACCGTGCGGAGGCGCTCGCTGCCGTACGCGATGCTGCAGTCACAGCAGATGGCCACCGCATTGAGGTGCTCGCCAACATCGGCAGTCCGAAGGACGTCGCAGCGGCGCTGGCTGGCGGCGCGGAGGGCGTCGGACTGTTTCGGACGGAGTTTCTCTACCAGGAGAGCGATCACTGGCCGACGGAAGCGGAACAGTTTGAGGCCTATCGGGCTGTGCTCGAGGCGTTTGGGGACGCGCCCGTGATCATCCGGACACTCGACATCGGCGGCGACAAACCGCTTCCCTACGCCGAGATGCCGAAAGAAGACAACCCGTTTCTGGGTCAGCGCGCCGTCCGTTTTTGTCTCGCCAACCCTCACGTGTTTCGCACACAACTTCGCGCGCTGTTGCGTGCGGCAACGTTCGGGAACCTCCACGTTATGGTGCCGATGGTCGAGAACGTCGAGGAAGTCGAAGCTGTTCGGGCGCTGTTTGACGAGTGCCGTGATCAGCTGAAGGCGGAAGGACAGACGTTCGGTGACCTCAAGCTCGGGATTATGGTTGAGATCCCGGCCGCAGCCGTCATGGCTGACGTCCTGGCGCCGCACGTTGACTTTATGAGCATTGGCACCAACGACTTGACGCAGTACACGCTGGCCGTCGACCGCGGCAACGAGCGCATCGAGAACCTCTACGACGCCTCACACCCGGCTGTGCTGCGCCTGATTCGGATGACCTGCGATGCCGCCGCAAAAGTCGGCATTCCTGTCGGCGTATGTGGTGAGCTTGCCGGCGACGCCGCGATGGCAGAGACGCTGGTCGGCCTCGGCGTGACGGAGCTCTCGATGAGCGCCACGCGCATCGCAGACGTGAAGGTGAAACTGCGCGGTGTCACGACTGACCGTGCACGCGCACTGGCAGACGAGGTGTTGACACTGGCAAGTGCAGCGCTTGTCCAGGCACGCGTACAAGCATTCGCGCAAGCTTAACTTGGGCAAGCAGTGGAGGGGACAGCATGTCAACACTCATCTTCGACCTCGATGGAACGCTGATCGACACGACCGCGATCTTCATTCCGGCGGTTCGCACGACCCTTGAGGCGTTTGACGCACCGGATCAACCGTCTGACGACGCCATTCGCAAAACTTACGGGATGACTGACGCGCAGTTCTGGGACACGCTGTTGCCAGGCACTTCGGACACACAGCGCCAGCGGGCATCGCACCTGCGCAATAGTTACGTCGAGCGCTCCGTCGCCGGCGCTGACCTGCTGCTCCCGCACGCCCGCGAGGTTCTGCGGGAGCTGAAATCGCGCGGACACATTCTGACTGTCGCAAGCAACTGCGGCAC
>JAKAXI010000279.1 GCA_021816665.1 Bacillota bacterium
GCGCCGTATCTTGGCGTCGGGCAGACCGTTGCGCTACTCGGGTCGTCCGGCGTCGGTAAGTCTACGCTCATTAACCGGTTAGTTGGCGCTGACGTGATGGCTGTTAACAGCGTGAGAGAGGGGGACGATCACGGTCGACACACCACCACGCACCGTGAACTGCTGACTCTGCCAGGCGGGGCGCTCATCATGGACACGCCTGGCATGCGGGAGTTTCAACTGCTCGACCACCAAGATGGTTTGAGCAGCACGTTTGATGACATCGAAGCTCTGGCACATGACTGTCGGTTTGGTGACTGTGAGCATAAGCAGGAACCTGGCTGTGCGGTGCGCGCTGCTATTGCTGCAGGGACACTGCCTGAAGAGCGTCTTCACAGCTATCAGAAGATGCAAAAGGAGCTTCGCTACATCGAACGCAAGATCGCCAAGCGCGACCGCGATCGCGAAAAGGGAAACAAACAGTCCCGAGAGCGTTATCGATATATGGGAGTGGAGTAAAGGCGCGTCACTTTACACCCACTCTCCGCGCCGGAACAGTGGGACCGTCTCGCCCGTTGTGGTCTTTGCGTCAATGTCGAGACGCTCCGAACCAATCATAAAGTCGACGTGCACCTGGCTGCGGTTTAATCCCGCGGCCATTTGCTCGTCCGGCGACAGGGTCGGGCCGTTTTCGACGTTGATTGAATAGGCGTTGCCGATGGCGATGTGACAGGCGGCGTTCTCGTCAAAAAGCGTGTTGTAAAACACCACGCCCTCTTGGGAAACCGGCGAGTTGTGGGGCACCAACGCGATCTCACCAAAGTAGTGCGCCCCTTCGTCCGTCTCGATAATCGACTCAAGCACGTCCTGTCCTCTTTCTGCTCGGTACTCGACGATGCGCCCCTGTTCGAGGCGGAGGCTGAACTCGTCGATCACCTTGCCGGCGAAGACAAGTGGTTTGGTGCTGGACACTACACCGCTGACCCCGCTGCGAAGCGGTGCTGTGAAACACTCTTCGGTTGGAATGTTCGGCACAAAGAAGACACCGTTGTCGCTCGTCGCCCCGCCGCCAACCCAGAGGTGGTTCTTCGGCAACTCGACAGTGAGGTCTGTACCCGGCCCGGTGTAATGCAAGCTCTCGTAGTGCGCATGATTGAGCGCTGTCACGCGGTTTTGCAAGTTGTCGACGTGTTCCTTCCAGGCTTGGCGGGGGTGGGACTGAGTCACCCGTGTGACTCGAAAAATCGCGTTCCATAACCGGTCCATACGCTCTTCTTGCGGGGCCTTTGCAAACACCAAGTCGGCCCACTCTGTCGTAGGCACAGCAATTGCCGACCACGCCACGCGGTCCGACCGCGTATATTCCGCATACTCGCGCAGCGCCTGTTGGCTGGCTCGGGTCTGTGCAGTCATTCGATCAGTAGGCACATCGTGCAAAAAGCCTGGACGCGGAGCTTGAATGACCAAAAAGGCAAAGTCCTCTCTAGCCATCGAGACCCTGCCATCGGGGATGCACTGTGGATATTCCGACAGGGCGTCGAGCGGGGAGCGCAATAAGGCAGTTCTGTCCAGATACGGGTCGTTCCACTCGACGTAGACAGTCTTCGCCCCAGCGTCGTAGGCCTTTTCTGCAACCAGACGGACAAACTCTTTATCATCGGTCGAGGCTCGCACGTGTAGGCCTTGTCCTGTCTGCAAATTCACACCGATTCGGACGGCGAGTTCGGCGTAGGCCTCAAGTCGTTCTTGATGTGTCGTCAAGACACTCACCTCCGTTGTTGTTTGCGATCAAGCACAGCCGGTAGTGGTACGGGAGCACAACATGAGGGACACGTCGCTGTAAGACCTGCCCTCTCGAACTGGCAGATTTGGATATGGGCGACCTTTAAGCGGTTGCGAGCGGCTTACAGGGCCGCTCGCTCCCATTTTGCGGAGATTAAGCGTCCGCGGGCTGTTTATGCCCCCGAAATACTGGCGGATCGGTCCTACATTCGGACGTTAAGCTGCTGCCAGTGGCCTATTGGGTCGACTCAAAGCCAGTTTCTGACGAATAGGCTGTCGTATTGGCTTAAGTCTCAAGGTCAGGGCAATGCGCACGCCAGGCTCAGGCAAAGGCGGCCTCACACTCGGGCCGCCTTTCTTACGATTCAGTATGCTGTTCCCGGTGGAACGAAGTCAATCCCGTCCGGTTCCGCCAGATATCCTGCAGATGCCCCAGCCTGACCAGTGTGTCCGTACTGCCAAACAATTTGATTCGTGTGAGGGTCGATGATGATGACCCGGTCATTGTAGTCATCATTGAGCGCCACGTCGCCATTTGGCAGGGCAATGGCGAGTGACGGGTGATTGAGTTTGCCGGGGCCCGAGGTTCGGTAGTAGTCCCACACGACTTTACCGCTGGGTGAAACTTCTTCTATCCGACCCGGGTTGCTGTAGTCGACGACGAGCAGATTGCCGTTCGGCAACAACTGCGTGTCGGAGGGGTAGGTGATGTTCGGTAGGTGAACGCTGAACAAGAGGTGCCCCGATGGGCTCAGCATGTCCGCGTAACTGCCGTCGATCTCGGTCACAAGCGTTCGATTTCCGGACACCGGTGTGTCTCCGTTTGGTGCCGCAAATGAGGTCGGGGGGTTGTGGTAAAGCTGGCCAGTCACCCCGTACTGCTTCACCACCGCATGCGTCTTCGGGTTGATAAACAAGATGCGCTGGTTGCGGATGTCCGCGACGGACACTATTCCATCTGGCAACTGATACGCGTCGTCCGGAGTGTTAAGATATCCCGGTTTGCTACCTGCCACGCCGGGATGACCGTATGTCCAGACAATTTTCTTCGATTTAATGTCAATGATTGCGATGAGTTGATTGTTCTCTTCATTGATGATGATGTGTTTCTGATCGGGGGTGAGGAAGGCATCATCAGCCCCCGCATTCGTGTTTCCACCAAACCCGAGTTTCATGGACCAGACGATTTTTTTTGCCGGCGTCATCATGAGGATCCGACTGTTTCCCTCGTCTGCGACGAGCAGGTCACCGGGCAGAGGACCGTTGGCCCTCTGTACGACGGTGCTTAGCGTTTTTTGGGGAGTGCCAGGTGAAGTCGAGTTGCTGTGGCTTGTGCCTGCCTGCTTTACTTGGTTCACCGCAGTCACAGCCGACAAGGGAGATGCGCAGCCTGTCAGTGAGGCCAATGCGACGAGCAGTAATGCTGCGGTAACGGCATGTTTCTGAATCATGGGACCCCCTCCAAGTACTAGACCCTCACAACGCAGTGAACGTAGATCATCGAGGTTGGCCTTATTGTCTAACGAAAATTGACTATTCGTGAGATGCATATGAACTATCCGTACTCGTCAAGTCGGACTAGTCCGCAAGCCCGCCAGAGTGAAATACTGGCGGGGTTTACAGAGTCTTTATCCCCAACCGAGCGGGCTTGCCATTAGTCGGTTAGCGACGCTGGCCTCGCTAAACGTGTCCTTACC
>JAKAXI010000280.1 GCA_021816665.1 Bacillota bacterium
CCTCATGGAAAACCGGTTCCATGTCTTCGTACTCGACTTCGACGAGATCAGTAGCACGGTCTGCCGTATGCACATCCGATGCCAGGACCACAGCTACCGGTTCCCCGACGTGACGTACTTTGCCGATGGCAAGAATGGGCTGATCGTGAAACGCCGGCCCATAATATGGATCCGGGATGAGCTTCAAAACGTCCTCTGCGGTAATGACGTCGTAGACACCAGGCATTTCTTTGGCCGCCGAGACGTCAATGCGGCGAATGCGTGCATGTGCAACAGTACTGCGGACAACCTTTGCGTGAAGCATGCCCGGCAACTCGAGGTTGTGGATGTATTCCGCTCGTCCAGTGACCTTTGCTTTACTTTCCAGGCGCGGCACGGACCTTCCAACTTGGCCCGTCGTCGTGATCTCGTTTGTACCTGGTTCAATCACCTTACTCATGCGTGAACCCCCCGTGGTCAGACATCGAGCTGGATGGAATTCGCTCCAGCGACCTGCGTACACAGACCCTGACGATTTCGCGTTTGTAGCCGGATGATCCGCGGATATCCGCGAGAGGACGGAGGTTGGAAACAGCTAGCTCAGCTGCATCCGCAAATACCTCGGCCGATAATTTCTGGTTCTTCAGAAATGTTTCCACGTCATAAAGCCGAATGGGTTTCTCTGTTGCCGCACTCACCGCGATGCGAGCCTCAGCAATGGTGTCCTCGTTGGTCTGCAAATAGCTGACCACGTTGGCCATCGGCCAGTCGTCGGCGGACAAGGCAGTGTACTTGAGATACGCGCCGGACATCTCCCGCGGGCGTGCCGGAACGATGACTTCCGTAATCAGTTCCCCAGGTTGTAGGGCGGTGGTGTAATACCCGAGCAAGAACTCCATCAATGGCAGTGTGCGGCTACCCGCCTTGCTTCCTATGACCACCTTCGCGTTGAGGGCCATGAGGATAGGTGGTAAGTCCATGTGCGGGTCTCCGTGCGCCAGGTGGCCTCCCACCGTGGCTACATTGCGGACGCGTACGTTGGACAACGTGCGAAGTGCGTCTGAGATGACGGGGTCGAACGCGGACACCACCGGGGATAGCTCCATAGACCGCAAAGTGACCAATGCGCCAATGTGAAGCTCCCCAGACTCATCGATATAAATTTTTCGCAGATTTGCTGGAAGGCGGTGCAGACTGACCAGTTTTTCCGGAACAAACAACTTCGACTTCATCATTAACATCAACGCGGTGCCGCCAGCAATCGGCCGGACTGATGCATCATCGGTGGCGAGTGCAGCAATCGCTTCCTCAAGCGTTTCCGGCTGGACGAGCGTAAACGGATTCATGACGACGCCTCCTCTGGGTGCAGAAGTGCTGCGCGCAGGTTTTCAGCAAACAGGTTCCCCATCTCCACGCACTTGGCACGAAATACAGACTGGCCAATCCCGCCGAGTTTCCCAGTGATGGACTGCTCAAGCACGTATTGAATGTGTGTTGTCTCTTCGTCGACTGCGGAGAGCTGAAGCACAACGCTGCCTGTGAGCTTCCCGGCGAGAGCCTTCGGTTTTCCGTCCATGACAGCTCGCAGAAGATTCGGTGACTTCGCCTCGACTAAATGTACAGTTACATCAAATTTCATCTTCAGGAATGCGACGTCTACCTCCAGCACCGCCCCGTACTTGTCGTCGCCAAGCTCAGTCAGTTGGCTGCAGCCGGGGATGCACGCGGCCAGTTCGCTCGGTTTACTGACAAACTCGAAGACCGTGTCCTGGGGACAACTCACGACAAACTCGCTAGATACTTCCATTGAACGAGGTCCTCCTCTTCCGGAAGAATTGCGACCGCTCGAATCGGACCGGCCGTTCCGCCCACGATGCGCAGTGGCAACCCCATATACCAGAACTGTTTTCCGACAAGCTCCTGTAAATTGCCGAGGTTCTCCGTGTTCAGGATGGCGCGCTCGCGACAAACAGAGTGTGCTGGTTTCCACTCATCACCTTTGTGTGGTTCCACGTCAACACTCGCGCAGTCAATACCGATGTTGATGATGCCCCTGTCCGCTAACCAAAGCGTCGCTTCACGAGTTAACCCCGGATGAGCGGCGCCATAGGATGGCTTTGGAAACGTACGCCCAAAGTGCCCTGTGTAAAGGAGGGCCACACGAGGGCGGACTGGCCCACCGTAATTGACCCGTGCCTGCTCGCTCGCCTCTTCCAGCATCTCCACGGTGATGAAGCCGCCAGGCACGGCTGCACTGACATCCAGACAAACACCGAGACCCTGAAACATCTCTACCGGAAGCTCATGAATGGCTTTTGCTTCTGGACTGGGGTCCATGTGCAAAAAGGAGTCCGTATGTGAACCACAGTGGTCCGACATGAAAATGCCGTTGATGGCAAAGGTCCACTTACCGTCTGGCAACTGTTGAACATCTTTTAAGCGATGAATGACTGTGGGCTGATGGCCGCGATAAACGGGCGATCCGCTGAAAATCTCTTGCGACAGGTCAATCATTTTCATGACATCAACTCCTTTACCAAGCGAGAGCTAAACGCTGCGACAGAATCTCCGCCGAAGCCAAAACTCCATCTTTCACAACATCAATCCGTTCTGCTGTAGCCTCGTAGGCAGGAATCGTAGCCACCAGTGCTGCACGAACACGCCTTTGGCGGTCAAATACCGGGGCGGCGAGACCATACACGCTCGGATTGATCTCTTCTCGAGCCTCAGCGTAGCCTTGTTTACGAACCTCAGACAAATTTTTCAATAGTTCTTCAAGGTTGGTGATGGTATGGGGCGTGACAGCCTTCATGCCGCGTTCTTTCATCAACACAACGACCTCTTCATCCGGCAGACTGGCAAGCCACACCTTCCCAGCTGCCGTGGCGTGTAACGGAGCCTTGAGGCCGAGCATCGATGCCACTCGTAACGGCTTGATGCCATCCACTCGGTCAATGTAGAGGAGCTCGCGATTTTGCTCGATAGCAAATTGAACGCTTTCGCCAATGTTCTGAACGAGATGGTTTAAAACCGGGCGGACAATATCATCCATCTGAGTCCCATCCATGTATCGCAGTGCCATAGCGATAAACTGGAAGGCGACACTGTAGAGTGAAGTCACTTCATCTCGAACCACATACCCCTCTTCTTCGAGTGTAGAGAGAATCCGGGAAGCGTCCGCTTTATGGATGTTGAGGGAGTTTGCAATTTCTATGACACCTAGCCCCTGCGGAGCTTTGGAAAGTGTATCGAGTATCTGCATCGTGCGAACGACGGCTAGCAAACTATCATCTCCGATTTGCCTGCAATGTGCTTTAGTAGAACTCGCTGCTAGATTCGTGCGTTGTCAAGTCAGGAGTCAGTCCCCACAATCTGCTGTTCTTCGGCAATCAACAAGCGAAGCCGTCTGTCCACTTCAGGCAGAATCTCTGGCGGGACAAAGCAGATGCCACTGTCATCCGCGACAACCACGTAGAT
>JAKAXI010000281.1 GCA_021816665.1 Bacillota bacterium
GTGGGACCTCGCGCCAAAGGCAAGGTCCACTTGGACGCCACCGTCGAGGAGAACCTGCGTGCCGTGGCGAAAGCGACCGAAAAAGACATCTCCGACGTGGTCGCCGTCATTTTGGACAGACCCCGGCATGAACATATCATTGAACAGGTCCGGGCAGCCGGTGCGCGGATTCGCCTCATCTCGGACGGCGACGTCGCAGCCGCACTCAACACCGCGTTTGAGGACACCGGCGTCGACATCCTCTTCGGCAGTGGCGGTGCCCCTGAGGGCGTTCTCTCCGCAGCCGCACTCAAGTGCCTCGGCGGCGAGATGCAAGGAAGACTCCTGCCAGAAGACGAGGCACAGCTCGCTCGCTGCCGTGAGATGGGTATTGACGACGTCACGCGTGTTCTTTACATGGACGATCTCGTTCAAGGCGACGACGCCATCTTCGCCGCCACGGGCGTGACGGACGGGGAGCTGTTGAGGGGTGTGCGCATGATCGGCAAGTCGCGGGCACGCACACACTCGCTTGTCATGCGTGCCAAGACAGGAACGGTGAGGTTTATCGAGGCCCTGCATGATCTAACGCGCAAACCTGGCGCCCCGGAAACACCACAGGCTAGCGCCGCGGCACACCTGCTGACCAAGTAACGCCTGGTCAGCGGTGGCCACCGCAGGCCAGACGCGCGCCGGTGAGGCCGCAAGGCGGAGCGGTCTGCGCAGCAACCAGAGGGCCCGGACCGTAGGTAGTAGCCATGGGGTGTTGCGGCCAGCGGGTAAGCGCTGACCACGCACCTGTCTTTCTCTTGCAGATCTATTGAAAGCGAATAAAGGTTAGAAAATTCGTGAGTCCTTTAGTTCTGCTACCGCATAGAATAGGATTGCGTGGGTAAACATGATATAATGCAAGCGATTTACTGCTACGCTCGAGGGTGCGGTTAGAATGTGGGGGACGCTTATTGGACATTAAAGAACTAGAATCAAAGAAACTGACCGAGCTGTATCAATTTGCAAAGGAATACCAGATTCCCTACTACGGGAACATGAAGAAACGCGAACTCATATTTGCCATCTTGAGGGCCCAGGCGGAGAAAGACGGGTTGATGTTCGCCGAGGGTGTCCTCGAAATCATGCAGGACGGATTCGGATTCCTCAGACCAGTCGGATATCTCCCCAGCGCAGAAGACATCTATGTTGCTGCTTCACAAATTCGACGCTTTGACCTCCGCACTGGTGACGTAGTCTCTGGAAAGGTTCGACCCCCAAAGGACAACGAACGATACTTTGGACTCCTGCACGTAGAAGCCGTAAACGGCGTTAGTCCGCAAGAGGCAATGGAACGTCTGCATTTCCCCGCGCTCACACCTTTGTTTCCTGAAGTTCACATGGTAACAGAGACAACTCCAGACCGGATGGCGACAAGGCTCATTGACCTGTTTGCCCCGATTGGATTTGGACAGCGCGGACTGATTGTGGCGCCACCCAAAGCAGGCAAAACCATGTTGCTGAAGGAAATTGCCCACAGTGTCGCTACCAATTATCCTGAGGCCACGCTCATTGTTCTCCTGATTGATGAGCGCCCGGAAGAAGTCACGGATATGCAGAGAAGTGTCAAAGGTGAAGTCATTGCCTCGACCTTCGACGAAGTTCCCGAGAATCACATCAAGGTTGCCGAGCTCGTCCTTGAGAGAGCGCTGCGTTTGGTGGAACATAAACGGGATGTCGTGATTTTGCTCGACAGCATCACGCGCTTGGCTCGTGCGTACAACCTGGTTGTGCCGCCAAGTGGACGAACACTTTCCGGTGGTATCGATCCCGCTGCTTTCCATCGCCCCAAACGCTTCTTCGGTGCAGCCCGCAAGGTTGAAGAAGGCGGCAGCTTAACCATTTTGGCGACGGCGCTCATCGACACCGGATCGCGTATGGACGATGTCATTTACGAAGAATTTAAGGGAACCGGTAACCTCGAACTTCATCTCGACAGGAAACTTGCTGAAAAGCGTGTTTTCCCGTCGCTCGACATTCGCCGATCCGGTACCCGTCGCGAAGAAATGCTTCTTCCAAAGAGTGTGCTCGAAAAGGTGTGGGCGATTCGCAAATCTATGGGAGACAACCAGGACTTTACCGAGTTGTTCATCCGCAAGTTCAAGCATTACAAGACAAACGAAGAATTCCTCGCTGGACTCGAACTGCAGCATAAAGAGAAAAAGGCTTAAGGGTTAAAAGGGGACGCAGTATCCCTACCATTTCTAAAGTCCACTCTTTACGGTCCCGCGCCGGGTAACTCCTAGAGGACAACATTGCCGGGTAACTCCTAGAGGACAACATTCAGTCAAAGACCAACCATTTTATCCTGAAACCGCGAATAGAAAATAAGCACCCGATTTACGAAAGCGATAGCAGAGTCACAGATAGTCAAGAATGAGGTGGCCGCATCAACAAAGCGGCACAACACGTTGAAATCGTGCCGATGGCGTACCGATGCCTGAACTGCGCACTTTGTTTTGTAGCATCACAGTTTGCAGCATTACATTCAGAAAAAAGTGGTCCACGAGGGCGCATTTGCATTCACATACAAATTTCATCCAACATTGATTCCGAGAGATGACATCTCGTGGCTATGATGCTATAATTGTGCGCAGTGTCTTATGTTACGCATTGAAACGAGGTGATTTTCATGAAGACCGGAATCCATCCGGGGTACCATGCGACAACAGTCACCTGTGCCTGTGGTGCGACATATGAGACCGGCTCCACAAAGGAGAATCTTCGAGTTGAAGTCTGCTCCAACTGCCATCCGTTTTTCACGGGTCGACAGAAGTTTATCGACGCTGGCGGACGCGTAGACAAGTTCAACAAGAAGTACGGACTTACGCCACAGACTCAGCAATAACAGGTGAGAAAGCCGAGGCCAGGCAACTTTGCCTGGCCTTGATTTGCAGAAGACTCCAAAGCCAAGTCGGACTTTCGCACGCATCCGGGATTGCTGTCGAGGCAGCTGTCGCCCATGGGTTTCGAAGGACCAGCTTGGCTTTTTAAAAATTGTGCGCGGTCCATCGCGACAGGTGATGGAGTCGAAATAGACGTTCGGAGAGTTCGAACTCGGAGTTCATGCTCGGAGTTCGAACTCAGACCGATTTTGGAATACGTCATCGGAGATTGAGTTTAAATAAATGAGGTGTCGGCCATGTTCGATCGTTTGGAGTCCATTCTGGACCGCTACACCCAGCTCAGCAACTGGCTGTGCGACCCGGAAATCGTCAGCGATCCTGAAAAACTGAAAAAGTTCTCCAAGGAACAGTCCGATCTGACCGAGACAGTAGAAGCCTACAAGGCTTATAAAGAGGCCCAAGAGCGGCTGGCGGAAGCGAAGGAAATGCTGCAGGAGAAGCTCGATGACGAGATGCGTGATTTCGTCAAAGGGGAAATCGAG
>JAKAXI010000282.1 GCA_021816665.1 Bacillota bacterium
GATCTCAAATGACGACCACGTTGTCGCGGGCGGGGGACAAGGTCCCCCAAGCTTCGTACGCGATCTCCACATACGGAAGCACTTCCCCAGACTCAAAGCGAAACGCTTCGAGCCGCTCGACACCGTGGCGGTAAGGCACATCCACTGAGTGATTCACGCTCTGCACCCGCTCTGTGTTTGCGTCCACCGCCAATCGACTCTCTCCCTTCGGCGAACCAATGCCAACTCGCAGTTTATCTAGACAATTTCTCTCACAGCTTCGCTCAGGCCGTGTGCGCCTGTTTTGAGGCCTGCAGTGCCTGGTCGAGGTCAGCGAGAATGTCATCTACCGTCTCAATGCCGATCGACAAGCGGATTAGGTTCGGCGCTACGCCAGCCGCCACCTGTTCTGCCGGCGACAGCTGCTGATGCGTGGTGCTCGCCGGATGAATCACGAGGCTTTTCGCATCGCCCACGTTCGCCAGGTGTTTGAACAACTCGAGGTGGTCAATGAACGATACACCGGCTTCGACGCCACCTCTGATGCCAAACGTCAAAATCGCGCCTTGGCCCTTCGGCAGGTACTTTTTCGACAGGTCGTGGTACGGACTCGACGCAAGGCCCGGGTACTGTACCCACTCGACTTGCTCGTGCGCTTCGAGGAACTCCGCGACCGCTTGCGCATTTTGACAGTGCCGCTCCATCCGCAGGGCGAGCGTCTCAAGACCCTGAATGAACAAGAAGGAGTTGAGCGGCGCCACGGCTGGCCCGAGGTCGCGCAACAGTTGCACGCGCGCTTTGACCACGTACGCAGGCGCCCCAACATCGCGGACGTACGACACGCCGTGGTAGCTCTCGTCGGGCTCGACCAAGCTCGGGAACTTGCCGTTGTCCCAGTTGAACTTACCGCTGTCGACGATGACACCGCCGATCGAGGTGCCGTGCCCGCCGATGAACTTCGTCGCCGAGTGAATCACGATGTCTGCACCGTGCTCGACTGGGCGGCACAGGTACGGCGTGGCGAACGTATTATCAATGATCAGAGGAACGCCCGCGTTGTGAGCAACGTCTGCAAACGCCGCGATGTCAAGCACATCGATGCGCGGGTTGCCAATCGTCTCTGCGTACACAGCCTTCGTGTTCGGGCGAATAGCAGCTGCGACCGCTGCCAGGTCGTTCGGGTCGACGAATGTCACATCGATGCCAAGCCGGCGCAGCGTCACATTAAACAGATTGTAGGTTCCTCCGTACAAGTTGGTCGAACTCACAATATGGTCGCCAGCGCCCGCAATGTTGATGATCGCGAGCGTAATCGCCGCCTGTCCGGATGCGACCGCGAGCGCCGCAACACCGCCCTCGAGCGCCGCAATGCGCTGTTCAAACACGTCTTGGGTCGGGTTCATGATGCGGGTGTAGATGTTGCCTGGTTCTTTGAGCGCAAACAGGTTCGCGGCGTGCTCCGAGTTGTTGAACTGGTAGGAAGAGGTTTGGTAGATCGGCACAGCCACTGCGTTGGTCGCCGGGTCGCCGGTAAAGCCGCCGTGCAACGTGATGGTTTCAAATCCCCACTGTCTCTCGGTCATGTTTCTTGTCTCCTTCTCCTTGTGAGATGTGGGCAGCTCATCTCTGCTGCCTTTTGAAGCCATCAAAAAACCGCTCCTGAGAGGAGCGGTGCACGAGTCGACCCGACGCGTGCGCTCCTCTCATCTCTCAGGAAACCGAAGTCTCCTGCAGGAATTGGCACCTCTCCACAACTTTTGGTTGTGGTGGTTGCCGGGCTTCATCGGGCCAGTCCCTCCGCCGCTCTAGATAAGAGTTGCAACACCTGTATGCGGTTGATTGATAGCGGTACTATATCACCGACAAAACAGAGTGTCAATCACTGTGTTTAGGCCAAGCGCAGGCCACAGCCCAGGACGACGACAACCTGTTTGCTTGTCACGCCGAATCCTGCATGATACATTCTGCTTGGTGCGTAATCGGGAGGTGAGACCGTTGAAACGGACATGGGGTACCCTCATCACCGTACGTCGAATTTCGTGGGCCGACGGTCTCGTCGCAATTTTCATTTTCGCCCTCCTCTACCTCGTCGTACGTTTGACTGCGTCCATGAACGTGCCGTTTTCGCTGCGGCACGAACCGAAAATCTCGCTGTCGTGGTGGATGCTGCCGTACTACTCAGCGCGCTCACTCCTGCGGATGTTCATCGCATTTTTCTTCTCGCTCTTGTTTACCTTTATTTACGGCCGTGCAGCTGCACGCAACAAGACCGCACAGAAGATTATGATCCCGATCCTCGACATCCTACAGTCCATTCCCGTCCTCGGCTTCTTGTCGATTACAGTGACAGGGTTTATGGCACTCTTTCCGCACAGCCTGCTCGGCCTGGAATTTGCTTCGATCTTTGCAATCTTCACCGGCCAGGCATGGAATATGACTTTCTCCTTTTACCAGTCTGTGTCGACCATCCCGCGCGAACTGAATGAGGCAGCGTCGATGAACCGGCTTGACGCCTTTGGCAGATTCACGCGCCTCGAACTGCCGTACAGCATGATCGGCCTAGTCTGGAACAGCATGATGTCGTTTGGTGGTGGCTGGTTTTTCCTCGCCGCCAGTGAAGCGATCACGGTCGGTCACCACACGGTGGAACTCCCAGGAATCGGGTCTTACATCGCTACAGCCATCGACGAAGGAAACACACGGGCGACTGTTTATGGCATCGTAGCCATGATGTCGCTCATCGTGATCGTCGACCAACTGTTCTGGCGCCCCATTGTTGCGTGGTCGCAGAAGTTCAAGATGGACCTGAGTGGCGCTGACGACGCACCGACGTCTTGGTTTTTGCAGATCTTGCGGCGCTCGCGCCTTGCTGAGTGGGTTTCCACCGCTGTATTCGGCGCTGCGTTTCGCGCACTCGATCGTTTTATTTTGATGTTCGTGCGCCGGCGGCCGAAGTTGCGCGGCACTCGATCCAATTCGCGCCTTGTGCGGCGCGCATTTCTGTGGCTGTTGCTTGCAGCGCTGACGGTACTCGTCGCTATCTACGGCGTTCTTGGTGTGCGAGAGATCGCGCGGCTTGGTATCACGGAAATCCTTCACATCATTGTGCTTGGCGCATACACGCTCAGCCGCGTACTGGCGTCGACGGTGCTCGCCATCGCTTGGACAGTGCCAGTGGGCGTGGCCATTGGACTCAACCCGCGAGCGTCGCGCATCGCGCAACCGCTCATTCAAATGATGGCTTCATTCCCCACGAACACGATATACCCACTCGTGACGGTCATCTACATCGCGCTTGGCATCAGCTTTCAGATCGGCGCCGTACCGCTGATGATGCTCGGCACGCAGTGGTATATTTTGTTTAGCGTGATCGCAGGGGCGATGTCGATCCCGAACGACCTCAAAGAGGCGACCAGAGTACTCGGGCTGCG
>JAKAXI010000283.1 GCA_021816665.1 Bacillota bacterium
CCAGGACAAGTTTGTCATACGATTGTTCGTAGAATGTATCCTGCTCGAGGTCGTGAACTTGAACTGTGTGAGCTGCCCGGTTGATCCGGACGACTTCGTGCCGCACGCGCACATCCAGGTTAAACCTGTCGCGAAGTGATTTAGGTGTATGAAGTAAGAGAGCGTCACGGCTCTCGATCACGCCGCCGAGGTAGTAAGGGAGACCGCAGTTCGCAAAAGATACGTACGGTCCGCGTTCGAGCACCACGATTTCCGCCGTCTCGCTGATGCGCCGCGCCTTAGCAGCAACGCCTGCGCCGAGTGCCACACCACCAATCACGACTAGTTTCAGTTTCTGTTGCTGCTCCGATTGCATAGTCGCCAACTCCTTCTTGTGTGTGCCTTGCGCAAACACAATACCACCGGGGGTATGTTACGGCATGAGTAGTTTGACACGGTCTGAATGGACCACTGCGCTCCACATTTTGCACGCAACCATGCGCCGATTGCGACTAGGCTAGGAAGTATTGGGCTGTCCTGGTGGAGGGCAGCCCGATTCGACCTCCTGCGACTTGATTCGACGTATCCGCGCACTTCGTCGGCGAAAGTTGTCGATTGGAATGGAACAAGTGGGGATTCTGTCTCGTCTATTTGTCAGGACGGCAGGAGATGCGCGTGCTTCGGAAGAATTCAAAGAGGACGAAATGGGAATAGCTATGTCGTATGAAGTATATGATTAAGAGGCTTGTGGTGGAGTCAGAACACAGGCTCTCCACGGCTTTTCCATCAAAATTCCACCATGCTTCGACGGCTTCCACTATACTTAACCCTGGCGGCGCGTGTTGCCTTAAACATCAAAAGGAGATATTGCCTGATGTGCGGAATTTGCGGTGTGGTGGGGAAACACGCAAACCCTGTAGAGGAAACTGTGCTCCGGGCCATGACGGACATGATGATTCACCGTGGCCCGGACGATGAAGGATTTCACGTGCAAGACCATATTGGGTTTGGTTTTCGACGCTTGTCCATTGTCGACCTCGCACACGGTCACCAGCCGATGTGCAATGAAGATGGGTCGGTGTGGATTGTCTTTAATGGAGAAATATATAACTATGATGTCTTATACCAAGAACTTGTGGAACGCGGCCACGAGTTTCGGTCTCACTGCGATACAGAAGTCATCGTCCATCTCTATGAAGAGCTTGGCATTGAGTGTCTTGACCGTCTGCGCGGCATGTTCGCGATTGCGATCTACGACGCCAGAAACCAGCGCACCTATTTGGCGCGGGATTACTTTGGGATTAAGCCACTGTACTACGCAGACACGCCAGATGGATTTGTATTTGCCTCTGAGATTAAGAGTCTGCTTGCCTCCGGGTATGTTGACCCAAAGGTGGACATGCAGGCTTTCGTCAATTACTTGTCGTTTCAGTACGTCCCTGACCCGCGCACAATGTTCGCGGGAATTTCGAAACTGCCACCTGCCCACTACCTCGAAATTCGCGACGGGCAAGCGACACTCCACGAGTATTGGCGGGCAGAGTTTGAACCAGACGACTCGGTCTCGTTTGAGACCTTTACGGAAGGCATTGCAGCCCATTTGACGGCGTCCGTGAATCGGCACTCTCGGGCAGACGTCCCGCGTGGAGCTTTCCTTTCAAGTGGCGTGGACTCCACTGTGATCGCATCGCTGCTAAACAGGCAGGAGCGAGTCAAGACGTTTTCGATCGGTTTTGACAACCCAGAGACACATCACGACGAACTGCCTTATGCGGCGCAGACTGCAAAGACCCTCGGCACAGAGCACTACAGCATCAAGATTACAGCTGCCGACTATCGCGATGAGCTCGAAAAGCTTGTCTATTATCAGGAAGATCCCGTTGCGGATCCGAGTTCCATTGCCCTCTACTTTGTCTCGCGCCTGGCCAGCGAACAGGTGACAGTCATGTTGTCAGGGGAGGGCGCCGACGAAATTTTCGGAGGCTACCCGATTTATCACGAGCCAATGTCTTTGCGCGGCTTTAAGAGCCTGCCAGGGTGGCAGAAAAAGGCTCTGCACCGCGTCGCGGCTGCTCTGCCGTACGGGCTGAAAGGCCGTAGCTTTCTGGAACGGGGCACAACGGACCTCGAACGCCGATTTATCGGAGATGCGAAAATTTTCTCGGATAGTGTAAAGGCCGAGCTGTTGAGTCAAAAAGTGCCTCTTGCATCACTTCAGCCCTGCTTCTCCGTGACCGATTTTTACTACGCTCGAACGCGTCATCTCGACGACATTACGCGGATGCAGGACATCGATATGCACACGTGGCTGCCGGGAGACATTTTGATGAAGGCTGACAAGATGACGATGGCGAATTCGGTGGAGCTGCGTGTTCCGTTTCTTGACCGCGACGTGTTTGAATTTGCCGCCCGCATTCCGACACGGTTTCGCGTGAACGATCAGACGACGAAGTATGTGTTGCGCGAAGCTGTCAAAGAGATTGTGCCGGAGGAAATTCGCAGTCGCCCGAAACTGGGTTTTCCCATCCCACTTCGGGGGTGGCTGCGAAACGAACTGTTCGAGTACGTACAGGACTTGATCGCGACGTCGAGCGCGAGGTCTTACTTTAACATGCCATACGTCGAACACTTGCTTGCTCAGCACAAAGCCCACGCAAGGGACTACTCGCGTGAGCTGTGGGTCGTGATCATCTTCATGCTTTGGTACGACGTGTTTGTAGAAGGGACGCTTGCGTCAGCGCGCGGGCGCTTTTTCGAGACGCGAACCCGTAGAGCGGCTGCGACCTCGTAACATCAACAACACAAATAGCGCAGACGGAATGATGTAAATCGCAAGCGCCCAGTGTCGCCTTGTGTCCGTCCCCGTCAGCAGACCGTGGATCGTGACGGCGATGAACATGGGAATCGAGATGTAGTGAATCGAACGCCACACACCGACTGTGATGCGCTCGCGCAAGTACGAAGTCGCGACGATGAGCAGCCAGCCGTACAGCGTCAGGACTCCCAGTCCTGCGGGGATCGGACGGTACGTCTGGAAAAACGGGATCAGCAGGTTGGGCAAGTTGAACACAATGCTTGTGTCCTGGTGCAATCCCCACAAGTGAAAGAACAAAAAGGGGAGGACCAGAAGTGCACAGTACTGGTGTATTTGCGTGACAAATTTACGCAGCCGCCAGCGGTCCCACAGGGAGCGAGTCGTCGATGCACCGAGCAGCACTGCAAGTGCCAACAGAATGTACGCTGTTAACCCTGCTGACCTAGCCATGTACCAGTAGGTCAGATTTTTTGCTGCTGGCTCAGGGTTGACCAGATGGGTGAAAAAGAACGCAAACGCCACCACGATGGCGCTCAAGATGAGAGTCAGTACAAACGGAAACCTTTGCTCTTCATGAATCAGTTCCACGCAGGCGTCACCCCCTTTTTTG
>JAKAXI010000284.1 GCA_021816665.1 Bacillota bacterium
ATCTGGGAAATGCTCGACATTGACGAAATTATGCAGCTGTTGGCCATTGATTTGCTCGGAATTGTACCCGATGACGAAGCCATCATTCGAAATGCAAACCGAGGCGAACCGACAGTGATGAAGCCAGACACCAAGGCATCGATTGCGTATCGGGACATCGCTCGAAGAATTTTAGGCGATGCAGTGCCGCTAATGGTTCTCGACGAACAACCAGGACTGTGGGGGCGCATGAGGCGCTTGATTGGCGGGAAACGGTAATCTTTCGTCGGGTCTACTTGTCCATATGTCCTCATACACATTGGGTAAGTGTGTGTGAGGAGGTACCACGATGGCGACCGAACACAAGGACGGTAAGTGGGCACTGCGCCGCAGTTGGCCGATGCGTCGAATGGCAGAACGCGCATCGGCAGAGGTCCAGCAACTACCGCATCAACTCCAGAATCCACTGACAGGCGAAACGGACAATCCTTGGCTTCTATTGCATGAAAGTACCGCTAACCCACCCATGCCGCCGCTCGAGTCGGCGCAACGCCACTCGGCAGAGCCTCGAGTATACCCAACAGATATACCTGCCCCGACTCTTGACCAATCATCCCAACGCGTGCGGTGGCTGAGCGAGACGAGTTCTCCATACGGATTTTCTGACGAAGATGGCAGTCTAAAACAAGGCGATGCAGATACATGGCGTAAAGCCTTCAGTGGTTCAAATCAGCAACCGTCGGAAGCGGTACGGGCGGCAGGTGGTCGTAGGCCGCCAACGCCTGCGGGCCCATCCACATGGTGGTACCAGCTTGTCGCTGCAGCGGTCCTCGTTGCAGGTGGCGTGTACTCTGTCCACGCGCACACTGCTGTCGCGGCTGATGTCCGTGGCGTGTATCAGACAGCGTTTACGCAAGACGAGGGGACTGCGTTGTGGACGCGGGTAAACCGGTTCATGGTCAATCACCACATCGCGATCCCTGGGTTGTCAAGCAATTTTGGTGCCATAAAGATGCATGTTCCGCTACAGGGCACAATTGTCCGCAACTACTCCGTCGGACAGCCCGAAATGCTGATTCAGGGCACGGCTGGAGAGCATGTGCTTGCAGCAGGATCGGGCACCGTCACGAAGGTTGCACAGCTGTCTAGCGGAGACTTGATCGAGATCAATCACGGCTCGATCGGCACTACGTGGTACACAGGTGTAGTGAAACCCACAGTGCGCGTGAATGAGTATGTCACAGCAGGTGAAATCATTGGCCAGTTACCAGCTAAGCCCGCACATCCAACGCTGCAGTTTGCACTTGAGAAGAACAATCGATTCGAAAATCCGCACGACTACATTGTGTTTCCGGGGTCACTGACATCTCCATGAGAATGTCCATCAGCACTCCCGCGTGGGTACAGCGCATCAGTGGTTTTGGGCGGGTGCGCTTTCACCCGCTGTTTTTTCTGTTGGCTGTTGTCGCGGTCGGAGTTGGCCTGTGGCGGGATGTCGTAATCTTGTTTTTGCTTGTTCTCTTGCACGAACTTGGCCACGCGGCAGTCGCAAACCACTTGGGCTACGAGGTAGAGGAAGTATCGCTTCTGCCATTTGGCGGAGTTGCAAAGATCTCGTACGGTCGCGGAGGCCCTGCCCCGCGTGATGAAGCATTGATTGCCATCGCCGGGCCCTTCGTGAATCTTGTTCTGCTTGGAGCAGCCGTTGTCATGGTGATGCTCCATTTGTGGCCAACCGCATTTGGACGCATCGTGATCGAACTGAACCTGTGGATCGCGGTATTCAACATGCTGCCTGCCCTTCCTCTGGACGGTGGCCGCATCCTGCGTGCAGCGCGGTCGCGGACGATCGGATACGAAGCGGCGACTCGGGAGGCGTATACAATGGCCATTGCAGCCTCTCTGCTGTTACTCGGGCTCGGTGCTGTGGCACTGTGGGCGGGTTACCCTCATGTTGGGATGCTGGTGCTTGGTCTGTTCTTGTTCGTCAGTGCTTGGACAGGGCGGAGGGACTTGGCCATGGACACAGTGCGTTTTCTTGATGCCAAACGCCACTCTCGCGAAAAGCGACCTGCGCTCATCCGGTCGGTGGCCGCGCCGGAAAGCGCCGTGATTCGCGATGTAGTTAAGCAGTTTGCTCCCGACAGGTACCATCTCGTGTACGTCCTCGATGCAAACGGGGGTGTCAGAACGATTTTGGAGGAAGATGAACTTCTTGACGCGGTTTTTGCGGGGCGTTGGCTGGACTCTCTCGACGAGTGGCTGCAGTAGTTCACTGATTTCCTTGATTGTGAAGGCCAGGCATGATACACTAACTCGCGTGTGTGTACGTCACGCCAACCGCATGACCAGTGGTTTAACCCTGCGGCCCAGAATTGGGACAATGGACCCTGGCAGCGAGTCTGAGTGAGGGAGCGTTTATATGTACGCAATTGTTGAGACAGGTGGCAAGCAGTACAAGGTTGCTGCTGGAGACACCATCTACGTGGAGAAGCTCGATGCTGAGGTCGGTCAATCGGTAACGCTCGACAAAGTCTGCTTTGTTGGTGGCGACCAGACTAAGGTCGGTACACCTACTGTGGCGGGCGCTTCAGTGACGGCCAAAGTTGTAGAGCACGGACGCGGTAAGAAGATTGTCGTGTTCAAGTACAAAGCGAAGAAAAACTATCACAAGAAACAAGGTCACCGCCAGCCGTATACGAAATTGCTGGTTGAGACCATTCAAGCGTAATCAACACGGATGATTCGCGCGCGCGTCGAACGGGATGCTGGTCTCGTGTCCGCGTTTCGCGTCTCTGGGCACGGTGGATACGGCGAGTCTGGTGAGGACATTGTCTGTGCCGCGGTGTCGGCGCTTGTGTTGAACGCGGTCAACAGCTGTGAGCAGCTGCTCGGTGTAACACTGCCTGCAGAAGACGACGATGACGTCCTGTCGTGTTCTGTACCGGATGCGGTTCGAGGCGACCCTCGAATACAGCTGTTGCTAGAGAGTATGTGGTTTGGCCTGCAGCAGACAGCGGAGCAGTATCCGCATCATATAACGCTGCGAGAAATCCGGCTTGATCAAAAGGAGTGAGTTAACGTGTTGCAGTTTAACCTTCAACGTTTTGCTCATAAAAAGGGTGTTTCAAGCACACGCAACGGGCGTGACAGTGAAGCGAAGCGCCTCGGCGTAAAACGCGCGGACGGCCAGCTCGTGAAGGCTGGAAGTATTATTGTTCGCCAGCGGGGGACGAAAATTCACCCCGGAACGAACGTCGGGATCGGCAAGGATGACACACTCTTCGCCATGGTAGAAGGCCATGTGAAGTTCGAACGCTATGGTCGTGAGCGCAAACGTGTGAGCGTGTACCCGGTTGCTGTGGAGACCGAAGTGGCTGCGGCGGTCGAAGCGTAAAACACCGGTCAAGCTTGGTGAGCC
>JAKAXI010000285.1:0-2759 GCA_021816665.1 Bacillota bacterium
AGACGGTGTGAGCACGCGCGGCAGGTGTTCTCGTCCTCGGTGTTAAACAAGGCATGCGGCAAAAGGCGCAGGCCTGGCATCAATTTCGCAATAGTCCGCCTGCACTAGTACATAAGGTATCGGTAAATCATCCGGATTGTGCTGTTTCCTGTGATCCAAGGCGCGTAGTGTGAGAGTACAGGTCCGTCGTGTCGCACCCTGGGAGGTGTGGAAGCGGGCGCGACGGCAAACGCGATCCGGCAGAAGCAGCGCAACAAACCGATGTGCAGCGCTTACATTGGTTAAATTGGATTAGTCTACTACGATTGGCCCGGTTGCATCATGTGGGAATGCAAATGCGGCCTCACAATTGACCTCAGAGACAAACGAGAGGGAAAGTACGTCTCGCTGTCGTGTCTCCACTTCGTTTCCATGATGGAGGAGAGGTCAATGAGAGTGTCCAGTTGCTGTGATGCCCCGATTGTCGTAGACGTCCGGTCTGACCTACCGAACTGCACCGATGACGAGTATGACTTGCAAGTGCCGTTTCACGTGTGTTCACAGTGCGGGGCTGTCATCATCGACTATCTCTATCCTCAAGGAGGCGAAGAGGGAAATGCAGCTGCAAAAGGCACTCGTCTACACACCGCGAACTGACGCCATCACTGAGACGCTACAGATGGTCAGCGGGCTGCTGCTGGTGGTCTTTTTATGGGCACACATGATCTTCGTGGCGTCCATCTGGCTCGGGCAGAACGCGTTTAACGTACTTGCGCACTTCATGGACCAGTTTGGACTGCTTCCACTCGCAATTGTCTTTCTCATTCTCGTCGGTGGCACCCACATTGGGGCCGTGCTGCGCCGGATGCCAAAGCAGTACTCCGAGCAGAAGCTAGTGTGGAAACACGCCAAGCTCATCCACCACGGCGACACTTGGTCGTGGCTGTTTCAGTCCATCACTGGTAGCGCCATCGTTATCCTCGCAGTGACGCACGTGGCAATTGTGTCGTTTGCCGGGATCAACGCTAATTTGAGCTCGCTGCGGGTTGCCAACCCCGGGTTTCTGATCTTCTACGCTGTGCTTTTGCTCCTCTCTGAATACCACGCCAGCATTGGCGTTTACCGCATCTTTGTGAAGTGGGGCTTCGTCAACCGCCACAGCATGAAACGCGTGCTTGAAGTTGTGAGCGTGCTGTTTGTCATTGTCGGCGGTGTATCGCTTGCAATCCTGTACATGTTGGGGGCATCGAAATGACGAGCAGTCACAAGGGTCACGACATGTTTATGACAGACGTTCTTGTCATTGGCGCTGGCTTGGCGGGAGAACGGGCCGCCATCGAATCTGCCGCCAATGGCTTGAACGTCATTTTGTTGAGCCTGGTGCCACCCAGGCGATCACACAGTTCGGCTGCACAAGGTGGTATGCAGGCAGCGCTCGGCAATACAGCGATGGGCAAAGGTGACAGCCCCGACATCCACTTTCTCGACACCGTCAAGGGGTCGGACTGGGGTTGCGAGCAGGACGTCGCTCGACTGTTTGCCGAGACCGCTCCCATTGTCATGCGCGAGATGGCGCACTGGGGCGTGCCGTGGAACCGCGTGACGACTGAGAAGCGGATCTACGACGGCAAGGAAATTCATGAGGATCCCACCAAAGTCGGCCTCATCGCCGCCCGCAACTTTGGCGGAACGGCGAAGTGGCGCACCTGCTACACGTCAGACGGCACCGGCCACACCGTGCTTTACACCATGGACAGCATGGTACAAAAGTATGGGATCACGGTGCACGACCGCGTCGAAGCGCTCAGCCTCATCCAGGACGGCGATACGTGCTACGGCGCAGTCGTTCGCGACCTGCGCACTGGTGAGCTCCGCGTCTATACAGCGAAGTCCACGGTCATCGCGACAGGTGGGTACGGCCGTTTGTACGGGGCATCGACAAACGCCGTGATCAACGAAGGGTCGGGCATGTCCATCGCGCTTGACACCGGCGTGGTCCCGCTTGGCAACATGGAAGCTGTGCAGTTCCACCCGACAGGCATCGTCCCGTCGTGGATCCTCATCACAGAAGGCGCCCGGGGTGATGGTGGCTACCTGCTCGATAAAAACGGCTACCGCTTCATGCCTGACTACGAGCCGAACAAGAAGGAACTGGCGTCGCGTGACGTCGTGTCGCGGCGCATGATGCAGCACATCCGCGCAGGCTTCGGGGTAGACAGCCCGTACGGACAGCACCTGTGGCTCGACATCCGCCACCTAGGCGCGAAGCACATCAACACCAACCTGCGCGAGATCGCGAACATCTGCCGGGAGTTTAACGGGATCGACCCGGTCAAAGAGCTCATCCCCGTCCGCCCCACACAGCACTACAGCATGGGCGGCGTTCGCACCAACATCAACGGCCAGACCTACGGCATGAAAAACTTGTACGCAGTCGGAGAAGCAGCATGCTGGGACTTGCACGGCTTCAACCGCCTTGGCGGCAACTCGCTGGCTGAGACGGTCGTGGCGGGGAAAATCATTGGCGAAAAGATCGCGGAGTTCACGAAGGACGTCTCGCTGACCGTGTCGACGAGTCTCATCGACCATCACCTGCACGCCCAGCTCGACCGAATCGAGCGACTGCAACAAAACGCTGGGCGTGGCGGTGAGAACGTATACGAGCTTCGCAACCTGATGGAACACACGCTCAGCCAAAACGTCGGGATCTTCCGTACCGAAGGTCCGCTGCAGGAAGCGGTCGACACGCTGCGCGAACTGCACGAACGTGCGCAGAACAT
>JAKAXI010000285.1:2769-3394 GCA_021816665.1 Bacillota bacterium
ATTGGATTGCGGGGGACAGGCCGTGGCGCTGATCCCGAACTCGCGTTCGCCCTGCGTCTGCCAGGTATGATTCGCCTCGCGCTCACGATTGCCAAAGGCGCGCTCGCACGGCAAGAGAGCCGGGGCAGCCACTTCCGCGAAGACTTCCCGAAGCGGGATGACGAGAACTGGTTAAAGCGGACCTTAGCTTATTGGCCGGAACACGCCAGTGAACCGGACCTGAAGTACGAATCCGTGAAGATTACGGAACTGCCGCCTGGCGACCGCGGTTACGGCGAAGCCAGCGCGACATCGAAGTCGGCGCCAAAGCAATCGTAGGAGAGGGGTGGGTACGCACATGGCACAGCGAACACTGACATTTCGAATCATGCGGTACAACCCGGATACGCCTGATATCAGACCGCACTTGCAAGATTTTAAGCTGAATGAAGAACCGGGCATGACACTTTTCGTGGTCTTGAACAAGATCCGCGAAGAGCAGGACCCCACGCTCCGGTTTGACTTTGTCTGCCGAGCCTCGATTTGCGGATCGTGCGGCATGCTCGTCAACGGCCGCCCGACACTGGCCTGCCGGACTTTGACCAAAGACCTGCCAGAAGTGACGACGCTCCTGCCACTGCCAGAT
>JAKAXI010000286.1 GCA_021816665.1 Bacillota bacterium
CACGGAGGCAGCAGCACGCCTTGGCGCTAGGGCACCGCAGAACGCGGGAGAGCTTCAGGCTGGGGGAGACGAGCGGGATCAACCGGGTGATTCCGGGGCCCTTGGCGACTGGCCCGTTGCCAGGGCGGAGGCTTGGCTGCGCTTTGCACGTGTCTTCATGCGCAAGTTCCGCGCCCGGTTTGAACAGCGGCGCGAGGAACAGGTGCGAGATGCGCTGACCGAGACCTTCACGAAGGTGAGCACTGTTTTGGTGGAATACGGCCTTGAGCGCTTCGAGGACGCGGTGACGGGGCGGATGATCGTGGAGTCGCGGCGCGCTAGCCGTTCCATCACGCCGGCGCAGTTGGCAGCGGAGTTGCGGCAGATGGAGGAGCAGCAGAGCGCCCTCATCGACGAGAAGGATCGCGAGCTGTATGAGCAGATTTTGTTGCATAGTGTCGGAAGAGCAATTCGTGATCGGATCAATCGGGCTGAACAGTGGGTCGATCAGATGAACCGGTTCATGGCGGCCCGCCGAACGTCGAGTGGACTCGTCCTCTCGCTCGCGTGGTCGCCGCGTCCGGCGCAAAACGAGCGCGAACTCGATACGGACAAGTTGCTCGCGCTCCTGCGCAAGTCGACCGATGCGCTGCGTCAAGACGAAATCGAAGAGATGATGGCGCACTTCAAGTCGCGCATCGACTGGGCAAAGCAGGCGGCGGAGGACGGGACCAGCTTGCGCCAGGCGATCGGCGAATTGCTCGACTACCGCCAGTGGTTCACGTTCACGCTGTTCCACAAAAAGGGCGACTCGTCGCGGCGCGAGCTCACAGACGCGCGTTTCAACGTGATGAGCGGCGGCGAGAAGGCAATGGCGATGTACATTCCGCTGTTCGCAGCGGCTGATTCTCGCTACAAGGACTCGCACCCGACAGCCCCGCGCATCATTGCGCTCGACGAGGCGTTCGCTGGCGTCGATGAAGACAACTTGAAGGACATGTTCGAGCTCATCAGGGACATGGACTTCGACTACATGATGACGAGTCAGGTCCTGTGGGGCTGCTATGAGACAGTGCCAGCGCTGTCGATCTACGAGATCCACCGCCCGAACGACGCACACTTCGTCACGCTCTTCCCGTACTACTGGAACGGTACTCGCAGGAGCCTGGTCACAGACGGCGATTGGGACAGCGCGCGGGAAGCTGCTGTTTCAGTAGACTAGGCTGGGTTACTCTTGGGCGGTGTTGAGAGGTTTCGGCGGTGTTGGGCGGTGTTGTTGTGCTGTCGCTTGATCGCGGTGCTGCGGAGGGGATGACGTGACCGATCTCGATGCTTTTCTCCACAAACCTGGGTTTGCGCGGCTGTGGTCACTCGTTGTGCAAAAGTACGTTTCGCTCGGACGGGTCGCAGGACGCGTCTCCCTCTCGGACATCACCGCCGAAGAGCGGGAGGCCCTCGCCGGACTGTTGGCGCTGAACCTGCACGGTCAAACTCGCGTGACGATTTCTCTGCCCGATGTCGACCGGGCCCTGCAGGCTTCACGCTTCGCGACATCCTTGGAAAAGTGCCTGACGCAACTGTATCCGAACGACCTCACACCAACCCGTGCTGTCAAGGCCGCAGAAGCTGAACGTTACAACAAGTTTGTCGAGTGGGCGAAGTCTGTAGTGGCAGACCCACGGTTGCAGGACTGGATCACGGCGATGGCCAACCCTCTGCGCCGTCCACTGGGATACCGCACATTTCTCCGCTGTTACCAGGAGGATTATGATCCGGCCACTGGCATTAGCAAGTCCGTCGCTCATGCACTCGCGGCGCTTGAACGCCAAATGCGGCAATCCGGAGTTGGCGCTGTAGACCAGCCGTGGGCAAGTGGGGCCGATGCAAGCGAGGCCGCCGGGAATAGCCATGCTGCCATACGCCTGTTCATCGAAAGCCAGGCGTGTGAAAGCCAACCCGTCATACGCCTGCCCATCCTCGCAGCTGAGGTGATGGGTGATCCGCACGGCCTTGACGCAAATACACTGGCAGGCCGCCTTTTCCTGTGGGGCATGTTGCACGTGCAACATGCGGATGAACGGAATGTGCAAAGTAAACTCGAGGCTGACCTCGAGCCTGATGCGGGGAATGGCAGTGAGCCCGATCTCGAAGGGACACCAACTGGCGAAGAGGACTCAGAGCCAAGCGTTGACCTTTCGAGTGAATCCATTCGCAGCGTGTATGACCAGTTTGGCGTGACTCTCGATGACATCAGTTCCACAGTTTATGTCGCAGGTTGGCCGGGGCTCTCGATAGCGCCTATTGCGCTCACGCTCTTTACAATTTCATCGTTCGAATTTGGCAGTGCCCCCGCCACTGTCGGCAAAAACAGAGTCGCGGTTCCGCATACGATATTTGCCGTCGAGAATCCTTCCATCTTCGGCGCCATCATCGACAGCGCGAATGCCAAGCAGCAACCGTTGCCACACCCGATTATCTGCCCAAGTGGTCAGCCGTCGATCGCGGCCTTGCGTCTATGTGACGCTGTATGTGAGGCGGGCGGGATCATCTACTACAGTGGCGATATGGACGTGAAAGGGCTCCAGATCGCGGAGAGTTTAGCACTGCGATGCCGCGGATTACTTCGACCGTGGCGGATGTCCGCAGCCGACTACCTGGGCGGTCTGCGTAGTGACAGCCCGCTCCTGTCAGAGAGCGAGTTGCGGCAACTGACGAGGCGCCCGCTTCCATGGGAAACGGCACAGGAATTGACCTGCATACTCGGCGAAACGACGGAGAACCCGAAGTTGCACGCCTCTCATTCGGACGTCTCAACGGAAGAGGGGACCTCTTGCCTGCGGACACAGATGCTGCGCTCCCGCCGCAAAGTATTTCAGGAGAACCTGGCAGCCGAGTTGATCGCGGATTACTGGAACACCAGCGGGTGAAGTGGCGGTGTGGCGACGGGATCAGGGGACGGGAGGGTATGTTCCCGTAATGCTATGCGATTCTGATCTCGGAAAAGAGTGATCGCAGGGGGAGTTCGAGGCGGAGTCCGGCGTCCAAGTGTACGGAAGTCGGTGGCTGCTCAAACCAGTATCCGGCGCCGGGTGGCGAACCGCGTCGGTCTGCACATGCCACCGCCTGCGGTTGGGTGAGAGATCCGCACAAGAAGCACACAACACGATTGACCGACGGGTTCCTGTCAGTCCGTACAGGCTGTTGAGAAAGTTGTTAAGGTGACGGTTATTCGTGACCTAGGACTTTGGTGGTGCCAAAGTGGCGCAATGGCATCGGTTACGCCAAATTGGCGTAGTGTCGGGGAGTTCGGTGGCGGACAGCGCCAAAATGGCGCAAACCTGCGGGATCAGCATGAGATAACGCCAAAATGGCGTAGTGTCGGGGAGTTCGGTAGTGGACAGCTCCAAAA
>JAKAXI010000287.1 GCA_021816665.1 Bacillota bacterium
ACCGTGGAACGAACCGTCCCCACCGACTACTACAAGGCCGTCAACACCTGCCTGACGAAGCGCCTGTACCCCCTGTTGTTGGCCTTCTGGGGTCTTGAACTCCTCACTGCGAGCCGTGTATAGAATTGTGCCTCCGCGCTGAATGATATCTGCAACGGAGCCGAGGTTCATCGGAATGGTGTCACCTCGCATCACGCCGCTAAATCCACGTGGAATGCCGACAACCTCTACGCCGTTGTAAATAGCCGCTCGAACGACTGCGCGGATCGCTGCATTCATTCCCGGGGCGTCGCCACCGCTGGTCAGCACTGCTATCTTCTTCATTTCCGTCCCTCCTAGCCGTGCACATGGAACCGACACCGCAGGACTGAGTTGCACCGCCCGTCGCTCCCGTTGAACCGTCTCTGTCCCGCAGGGACATTTTATGTCCCTGTCGATCAAAAAGGGTGTGCCCACCGCGGGCAGGCACCCTTTTTAACCTCTACCGCTCAACAAATGTCCCCATATCCCTGTACTTATCGTACCTCGCCGCAAGCAGTTCGGCAATAGGGAGTCGGGTTAATTCGTCAAGGGTTTCGATCACTTTTTTGCGCACCGTCGCAATCATCTGTTGCGGGTTTTTCTGTGCCCCGCCGAGAGGTTCCGCAATCACGTCGTCCGCGATGCCGAGTTCCTTCAGGTCGCGCGCACTGATCTTCATCGTCTCCGCGGCGCGTGGTCCCTGAGCGCTGTCTTTCCAGAGGATGGCTGCGGCAGATTCGGGCGCGATCACCGAATACCAAGCGTACTCGAGCACAAAAATCCGGTCTGTGACGCCAAGACCGAGCGCGCCACCACTTCCACCTTCGCCAGTGACAAAGCACAACGTCGGCACCTTGAGCCCGGCCATCACGCGCAGGTTACGGGCGATCGCCTCGCTCTGCCCGCGTTCCTCCGCAGACATTCCCGGGTATGCCCCAGCCGTGTCGATAAAGGTGACGACAGGGCGCCCGAACTTCTCAGCTTGCTGCATCAGGCGTAGAGCCTTGCGGTACCCGTCCGGATGTGCCATGCCAAAGTTGCGGTGGATGTTCTCTTTCGTATCACGGCCCTTTTGATGGCCGATGATCGTGATAGGTTTCCCTTCAACGAGGCCAATTCCGCCGACCACCGCCGGGTCATCCCGAAAGTTACGGTCGCCGTGCAGTTCCATGAACTCAGAACAAATCCCGTGAATGTAGTCGAGTGTCGTCGGGCGACCCGGCTGTCGGGCAAGCTGCACGCGTTGCCAGGGCGTGAGTCCCTCGTAGAGGTCTCTCGACAAGTCATCCATGCGGTGTTCGAGTTTGGCGATCTCGCCATTCAAATCGACACCGCTCTTCGCCATGAGTTCATGGAGCTCCGTGATCTTCGTGCGGAGGTCTCGAATCGGTTTCTCGAAGTCCAGTTCAGTCGGCACTCGTCCACCCCTTCCTCGCGTGCACGCGCAGGATGAGAGAGAGTTGGTCACGCAGCGCTTTGCGGTTTACCACCTGATCCACCATGCCATGCTCGAGCACAAACTCAGAGGTCTGAAAATCGTCCGGCAATTTCTGGCGGATCGTCTGCTCGATTACGCGTCGGCCCGCAAACCCGAACAACGCCCCGGGCTCGGCCAAAATGATGTCACCAAGGCTTGCAAAACTCGCGCTCACCCCACCTGTCGTCGGGTTAGTGATGACCGTGACAAACAGGACACCGGCTTCATGCATGCGTTCAAGCGCGACGCTCGTCTTCGCCATCTGCATCAGCGACAAGACGCCTTCCTGCATACGCGCGCCGCCAGACGCAGTAAACAGCACCATCGGAGTCGCCGTCTCAGCCGCACGTTCCATTGCGCGCGTCAGTTTTTCCCCAGCGGCAGCTCCCATGCTGCCCATGATAAAGCGGGGATCCATCACACCGATGATGACAGGCTCAGTGTCCAGGGTTCCGCGGCCAGTGACGACAGCCTCAAGCAATCCGGTGTCTTTCTGCGCCTTTTTCACCTTATCTGGATACCCAGGGAAAGACAGCGGGTCGACCGACGTCACACCTGCGTCATACTCTTCAAAGCTACCCTCGTCCAATGTCAATTCCACTCGACTCGGTGCGTCTACTGCAAAGTGATAACCACAGTGAGGGCATGTGAAGAGGTGCTTTTTGAGTTCCTTGGCGATGACGATGGCGCCGCATGACTTACACTTGTCCACTAATCCCTTGGGGATATCAGACGCCGGAACAGGCCGTGTAGCTGGCTGTCCCAGCGTCGCATAATGACGCTTTTTGTGAAACAATTCCTTGAGCACCTTTTCACCTCGTCGGAGGTTGTCCGATTCTAGGGACACGCCTGATTAGTCGTACGAACCGTTCAGAACGTCCGTAAGTACTTCCTGAACCTCGTCGAGTTCGGTCTCTGGTACGAGAATTTCGAACTGCTGCTTAGTGACTTGCGTCTGACGGACGCGAACAAGAAACCCCTCGTCCGCCAGGCGGGTCCGAATGCGGTCTGCGAGTTTGGCTGATTGTGTAATGTAAATCACGGTCCACATTGGACTCTCTCCTACTGGAGTTTTAGCGAATGCTGGCCAATTCCCGCGTATGACTCGCCACGTCCTCGGGGTTCACCTGACGTCTTGCCACGCCGCCGCTCATCGCAGCCTCGGCGACAGCCGCAGCAACCGCAGGAGCGACGCGAGGGTCGAATGGACGTGGAATGATGTAGTCAGGTTGTAACTCTTCGTTAGAGACGAGACTCGCAATGGCTTCTGCAGCTGCAACCTTCATGTCTTCCGTAATGCTTGTAGCATGGACATCGATCGCGCCGCGGAAGATTCCGGGGAACGCGAGTACGTTGTTCACTTGATTCGGATAGTCGGAGCGTCCGGTGCCGACGATGCGTGCGCCGACAGCGTAGGCTTCCTCAGGGTGAATCTCCGGATCCGGATTTGCCATGGCGAAGATGATCGGGTCTTGCGTCATGGAACGCACCATTGCAGGCGTCAAGGCACCAGCGACAGACACACCGACGAAGACGTCTGCACCAGCAATCACGTCTTCCAACGTACCATGCACCCGGTCAAGGTTCGTATTCTTTGCAATCATCTGCTTGACCGCATTCATGCCATCTGTGCGTCCTTCGTAGATTGCGCCTTTTGTGTCACACATGATAACGTCCCGCACGCCCGCGGACAACAGCAACTTAATCGTCGCAATGCCAGCTGCCCCGGCGCCGTTCGCCACGACGCGGATGTCATGCATGCGTTTGCCGACCACTTTCAGAGCGTTCATGAGTCCAGCCAGCGTAACGACGGCCGTCCCGTGCTGGTCGTCGTGAAAGACAGGGATGTCGAGTTCGCGTTTAAGGGTATCCTCAATTTCGAAG
>JAKAXI010000288.1 GCA_021816665.1 Bacillota bacterium
TTCCGATCTATGAGATGCATGAGAATGAGCGAAAGGACGTTGAATCCAAAAATCGTCGACGCGAAGAAGCCATCGAGGGTTTTCGGGCTGAAATCAAAGACGAAGTGCACGACCCAGAGCAGTAACAGCGGCTCGGGTTAGGCGTGCAAGGCCGCAACGATAAACAACACCCAACCAACCATGAAGGCAAGACCGCCAAACGGAGTGACAATCCCGATCGCTTTGCTACGGCTGCCAGTCAGTATGTACAGACTCCCTGAGAACAGCACGATGCCCACTGTGAACAACCACCCTGCGTACGTGAGAGGTGGTGTCACGCCTTTGATCGCAGCGAGGAGCCCGACCGCGATCAACGCAAATCCGTGGTACATCTGGTACTGCACTCCAGTCTGATAAACTGCCAGTTTATCGGCTGTCACCTTGTCGCGCAGAGCATGCGCTCCAAACGCGCCAAGCGCAACCGCAACCCCGGCGAACACGGCGCCAAGTACCAAGAACGTATGCATAGGCGAGCCACTCCTTTCATGACCAGCAGCATGGGAGGTGAACGAAATACCAAGAGAGCGAAAGCCGACGCACAACGACGCCAACAAGACACTTCCTCGCGAAGAACACGATGAACGCATTCCTGGCGAAGACCAGCGCAGTAAGAAGAGCACCGACGAAAAAAACGCCTGAACAAGTCACCCGGGTCAGTTCACTGCGCCCGGGTGTTAACTGTTCACTTTGCGGCGTAATTCACTAGTCTCCGAAATCGTAGATCCAGTACACTTCTCTGCCGAGGCGCTCTTCTATTTCGCGCCGAACAGCTTCGTCTGTTCCAGCCCCTTCTTCCATGCGCTTTAACATCGCTTCTGACTGTGACCGATGTGCACGCATCGCTTCAATCTTGGTGTCAAGCACTTCGCGCACGTCAAGATCAATGTGTGGTGCACCGAGCACCTCGCGGGCGTCGCGGGTGACTGCGGAGCCCCACAGTACAGGTCGCTGTTCCTTAGGAATGCGGCGCATCGCACGGACGGTCGCCTCCGACATGGCATCATGGTCGGGGTGCACGCCGAGCTTCGGATAGTAGGTGATAACGAGAGACGGATTGGTCTCTGCAATCACCTCGCCAATCCGGTCCGCGACCACTTCCGGATCCTCAAACTCTACAGTCTTATCGCGCAGGCCAAACAGTCGCAGGTCTCGAATACCGAGCACATTGCAGGCGTCACGCAATTCCTTTTCGCGGATCTTCGGCAGCGACTCGCGCGTCGCAAACGACGGTTTTCCCATGTTGCGCCCCATCTGCCCCAGTGTGCTGCAGATCAGCGTGACCGGTGTACCCAGGCGAGTTTGCATCGCAATTAGGCCCGCCTTCCCGAACGTCTCGTCGTCCGGGTGCGGATACACAGCCAATATATGGCGTTCCTTCTCCATCCTCAGTCCCCCTCGTGACATTCCTGACTTAGCCGCAAAACGGTGCGGTAACGGCTAACGGCATTTGTTACATTTCAAACGGCTGGTGACTCAACTCCAAGGCGACGGCCAGTCGGCCGTCTGGGTCGTGGCCGACCAACAGCAAACGGCCTTCCCCATCGACTTCCCAGTCGGTCAGCCCTTGCGCATAAATCCAGCCGTTGTCCATCTTCAGACCTACACGGTAGGGGCCATCTCCTGCGATCGAACCACGGTTGAACTTAACCAGTCCATTTCTTATATAGGCACTTACAGCCATCGGTGCTTCTTCTCGCAAAGCTGCATACGCACCGTTGGTTGTCTCAAGGTGCAGGTACACTTCTTGGTTCACGAAACCCTGTAATGCCTCGTGTACCGCCTCCCGGCAAATTGGTTCCATGGATTCATCCCCCGTCTAAGCCAGAGTGACGCCAGCGTCCAGTGGCGCTGACACTTTGTACATAGTCCATGTTACTCTACCACAAGTGGATTCTCCAAAACTCACGCGTTTTCGACCTCCGCTCAAGTCTTCTCATCCCGGACTGCCGCGACGCTCGGCAAGAGCGGTGACGGGCGCCCTGTGTACTGCAGCCGCAACTGATGTAGCGCGCGGGTACAAGCTACGTACAACAGACGACCAGAAAACGGAGTCTCGTCATAGGACGTGTGGTCCGTATCGACCAGCAACACCGCGTCGAACTCCAGCCCTTTGGCCAAATACACGGGTAGAACTGACACTCCACCTTGATAGTGTGACTCGTCGCCTTCAATCCGGTATGCTTCTACGCCAGCTGCCGTCAGCGCTTCGTGAAACGCCGCGACATCCAAGGTTCGCCTGCAGATCACGGCGACCGTGTGCGCTTCTTTTTGCATCTCTTGCACCGCGCGCACAGCCCTGCTCAGGCGTTCCTCACTTCGCACCGCTTCCACCTTCACGGGTCGCCCACTGCGGAACACTGGCTTCGCCTGTAGGAAACCCGGAAAGCGGGCAACGACGGCGTTGGCAAACTCAATGATTTCCATTGTTGATCGGTAGCTGACATCGAGTTGGAAATAGGCGCGTACGTCTTCGTCGAACAGACGCAAAAACGCATCCCACGCCGTGATCCCTTGGTCCGTGTGAATGCTTTGGCCAAGGTCGCCGAGAATCGTGATCGACTGGCTCGGACAGTACCGCTTGACAACTTCAATTTGCAGCGGAGAGAAGTCCTGAGCCTCGTCAATCACAACGTGATCGAACCGTTCTGTCCCATCCACGCCGAACAACAAGGTGTGCAGGTAGACCATGCCCGCTACATCTGACGCTTCTACGAGACTGCGGCCAGGAGCGGATGCAGGCGCGCCGCGCCTGCCCGCAACCGTCGGGATCAGACCTTCTGCGACTGCGACCTCACGGTACAGGGCTACCACATCGAACGCAGGCCACTTCTTCGAGTAGGCACGGAAGCGAGACGACGCCTGTTTGCGCTGGTTTGCTCGCACTGTCGCAGAACTCTGTCGCTTTAACTCCATCTCGTACCACCGCTTGACGCGGGCAAGCACGCGCTCGCGCCGCTTGGCTGGCGGCAAGTGACCGTAATCCCCTGCCCACCAAGCTGCGATGGCTTTTGCAGGCAACGCAGACCCTTCCCATGGTTCGAAGTCCACTTCAGGCACTGTGTTCTGCTCGAGGTCCGCAACATAGTGTTCAAGTTTTTGGGCAAATTCGAGCGATCCCTTGTACTGCAGACGTCTGCGCTCAGCTTCATATGCCTCGTCGCGTGGCCGGTCAAACCAGGCAGCTAACCGCTCGGCCGTGTCAGCGAGTTTCATCCGACCACCCATTTGCTCAATTGCCCAGCTGTGGAACGTGGTCTGGCGAATGCCACCGACACCGAGTTCTGGTAGCACGTCCGAGATATACTCCAAGAACATAGCGTTCAGATCGGAA
>JAKAXI010000289.1 GCA_021816665.1 Bacillota bacterium
AGCGCGAGGGGACGAGGGGACGAGGGGACGAGGGGGCGAGGGCACACTCCCGTTGACCGGGTCTAATCGCCGGCCGAGCGGTAGCCCTGGGTGAACTCTAACCAAATGTGTGCAATATCTCAAAATAAAAGGAAAATCATGCTTTGTATCGAATGTTTTCGACAGATATGAATGCAATGGCACAGCACGGGGGCGGGGGACGGCAGTGAGCCGGAAGAAACAGATTCCATATCTAAAATCATATTTTTTATCCGATCGCGGTCAGGGATTCACCGAGTATGGACTGATACTTGGCGCTGTCGCAGTGGTCGCGATTGTGGTGCTCGTTGTGTTTGGCACGCAGGTGCAAGGTATGCATCAAAGGAACGCCAACGCCGTTAACCAGGTGGCGTCGAGCAAGCCCTGAGTGGCTGCCGCCGTACCGACGGCAGCTCGACGAGTGATCTCAGAGTCGGCGTCATTCAAGCCGGGTAGAGGCAGGCTGGATCGGTTGCCAGCGCATCGCCGGTATGGGCGTATGCGCGTGATCGCGATCCGCCACAGAGGTCCTGATACTCGCACATGCCACATCTGCCGCTGAACGCCGATGACCGGATCTGCTGCAGCAACGGGTTTTCGCGGTAAATTGTCGACAGGGGAGTCTCGCGAATGTTGCCCAGCGGCACCACCAAGAAGCCTGCTGGGTAGACCGTACCGTCGTGCGAGACGAAGACGATTCCCTTGCCATCTCGCGTACCGCTCGTCTGCGCGCGCGAAGGGGATCGGGCGGGGCCGAGGCGCAGCGCCAGGTCTTCTGCCAGTAATCGGTACAGAGCACCGGTGTCATGCGGCGAGGAAGGCGGATTTGAAGAAAATGCGTTTGACTGGGATGGGTCCTCAATTCCAGTTGCGTCTTTGCGCAAGTCAGAGCACGCATTCGCTGTGTCCCGATTCGTGTCGCCTGCATCTTCTTCCGCTGCTTTGCGAGCCATCACGACGCGGCGGAAAAATGGGGCCTCGACCGTACGAACGACCATTCCGTATTTGGACGCGTCGTACAGAAAGTGGCAGACATCTTCTGTGGAACGCGGTGGTAGCTCAGTGACGCTCTCCGAACCACGGCCACGTCCGACTTGGATAAGGAAAAAAACCTCCCAAATCTTCACGCCGATGCCAACCAGCAGTTCGGCCACGGTGGGAAGCTCTGCTACGTTTTCCGCCATGACAACCGTGTTGACTTGGACATCGAAGCCGTCGTCTACGAGGTCGCGCAGCGTGCTCACAGTTTGGTCAAAGTGCCCGAGGATGCCGCGGACGCGGTCGTGGGTAACGGCAGACGCCCCGTCCAGGCTGATCGACACAGTTTTGACACCCACGTCTCGCATCTTCTGGCGCGCGTCAACGGTCAGGCGTGGCGTGACGCTTGGCGCCATGCCGATCGGGATCCCCAAAGACTTTGCATGCTCCGCTAAAGGAAACAAGTCTGGTCGCATCATGACATCGCCGCCAGTGAAGATCAGCACGGGGTATGGCCGGCCGAACGTCACAAGGCTGTCAATGAATGTCGTCGCTTCATCGGTAGAGAGTTGCCCTGGCAGCGGCGTTGCCATCGCTTCGGCCCGACAGTGTCGGCAAGCGAGCAGGCACGCTTTCGTCGACTCCCAAAAGACCAAAATGGGTCGCTCATCAAACTTCAATCCCGCCATGCGAATGCGCCTCCGTTTCACGTTGAGTGTAATCCACTTGGCGCACTAGCTCATGACCAATACCACCTAGTAGGCATGGGCATGAAGGAGTAGTCCGTCTTGACTTCCCTCGGAGGTGAGCCACAAATTTAGTCCTACTGGACTATGGAAATCGGTCCTATCCTCTGACGAAAAACATGTCTGTCCTGGGTAAACTAATCGTAGCAAGAGAAGCTCGAACCTATGGAACAGAAGTCGGTTGGGGGAGAAGGTGATCGGTGATGAAAGCTCATCGGGGGTCTCACTGGAGTGAGTGGACATCTGCCGCCGATCGCACGGTGCTACGCACCATTGAACAACACACAAACCTGATGACAGCGATTGTGGTGTTGGGACTGTGTGGATGGGGCATTGTAACACTGCACATCTGGTTTGTCATCGGGGTTATCGCAGTTGGCGCAGCAGCGTACTTGCTCGGCGCGACAGTGGCTCTGATTGGCGCCTTAGTCCTGACAGCTGTTGGGACGCACATGGGTCCGAGTTTTAACTTGGACGTGACGACCACTCTGTTTGAACTCGTCGGGTATGCGTTGGTGGCGCGGCTCGGGTACGGCCACCGAGTGACGCATGCGACGCTCCAGAGAAAGCGGATGGAGTTAGCGTCACATCGGGATCAGATGATGCCATGGCACGTTTCCAATGAAATTCGCACTTCACTCGCTGCGGTGCGGTTTCTCTTGTTCCCGGTGACGGACGAACAAAACGGACGCGCTGTGGAAGAGGCTGTTAAGGAACTGGCGCGGCTGGAGAATATTTTTCAGCAACTCGAGGATGAGCGGCTTCACGCGTCCGACTCGCAGTGACGGAGAAACCGCTCAGTTGAGGAACCAATACCACCGTCGTGTTCATGCACTATAGGTCAAAGGCAGGTGAATTGAATTTGTGATTCGCTGTGCTTACGATTCGTCACGCTTGTTTTCATCGGTATAACCTTCGCGCAGCGCGTACGCCGCAGCTTGGACGCGGTTGGTCAGGTGCAACTTTTCGAGGATATTGCGCACGTGGTTGCGAACCGTGTTTTCACTGATGTAAAGAACCTGGGCGATTTCACGATTTGTCGCTCCGGTACTGAGTTTGCGCAGTACTTCAAGTTCACGGTCTGTGAGCGCATCTACATCGGTCTTCGCGGAAGCTGGTTTTGGTTTTGAAAACTCGGTAATAATCTGCACTGCCAGGTCACTTGGAATCACTGGTTCACCGTTGTGTACGCGGACAATACTTTCGATCACGGTCTTTGGATTTGCATTTTTCAGGACATATCCAGAGGCACCGTACTTTACGGCTTCGAACAGGGACTCTTCTGCGCTGGACACAGTGAGAATTAGTACTTGTACGTTTGGATGCTGCTCTTTGATCACACGGGTGGCTTCGAGGCCAGAGCACACAGGCATATTGATGTCCATCAGGATGACGTCCGGTTCTCTCGAGTTACAGAAGTCGATCGCTAACTGGCCGTTGCCAGCTTGGCCGATGACCTCGATGTCAGGTGAACTGCCGAGAATGGCGCTAACGCCCTGCCGAAACAATTCGTGATCGTCGCAGAGCAGGACGGAGATTTTTCCTGACTGTGTCTCCTCGTTGTTCGATGCTTCACTCACTTCTACATCCCCCCAGAAGAACCTGTTCCTTAGGATGAT
>JAKAXI010000006.1 GCA_021816665.1 Bacillota bacterium
CGAGAATCAGCGGGAGCTCGCGCCCGGACAAGAGAGAATTGACAAAGGCAATCCTCGCCTCTTCCATGTACGTGAAGTAGACTGCGTTGTTCACATGCCCCATCATGTCCGTGTCGCGAAAGCGCACTGGTATGCTCAACTGTTTTTTCACTCGCTAGGCTCCCTTCAAAAACGAACTACGGAGCGTACACAATGGCGTCCGAATAGCTTTGGCTCGCGGGGGCAACCCACTCGTTTGCGGTACCGAGCGTCCTGGCGATAGCCCAGCCCCATGGCATTTTACCCGGCGGATAGTAAATTTGAATCTGAGAACCCGTCGCGCCAGCCCCTCCGTACGTGACTGGAAAACCAGCCTGTTGCAGTTCGTTGGCAACCAGTTGACTGCCATACACGGTGATCGGGACCTGTGATGGGGCCGGAATCGGCGGCAGCCCCAAATCGCTTCCCGTCGAACCTACAATCTTCAGCGCTTTCGTGATGCTGTTCGGGTCGAGAACATCGTAGTAGGCCCCAGTCAGGTAGTTCTCCGCGTTGACGCCTGGCATAGGCGCATTGGCTAGGTCCATCGAATCCTTCACTGAGCCAAGGAAAATGGTCTTGATCTGACTGCCGGACGTCGCCATTGCGAAGCCCACGAGTTGCTGCGTCGACATATTGGTCGCGACGTCTTTCTGCCACACCTTGACCAAGTTACGAATTTTCACCGGGTTGGTTGTGGAGTCGAGCAGTTTTTGCTTCAAGATCTGCAGCACCTGTATTTCAGCCTGTTGACGCTGAAAGTCATTCGTACGATACGTGTTGCCGGCCGCGTTTTGACGCACGCGGATGTATGCAAGCGCCTGGGACCCGTTGAGCGTTTGAACACCAGGGTACAAGTTCGCGCCGCTGTGCAGTGGGTCATAAATGCGTTGTTTGACGTCGACTTGAATGCCCCCGACCGCGTTGATTGCGTCGGCAAATCCCTGGAAGTCAGTCACGACGTAGTCGCTGATCGGCAAGCCGAGCATTCGCGAAACGTACCGCATCGCCAATTTGGGTCCTTCTGCCGGCGACTGGTTCAGGCCCACCGCGAAAGCCGTTTTAATTTTGGGGATCGGGACGTTCCACCCTGGCATCGCGATCAGCGTGTCACGCGGCACGGAGATCAGCGTGACCTTGTGCTGTTTGGGGTCGAGGTGCGCCACGATCATGATGTCCGCTTGACCGCCAGCTGTGCCCAACGACAGTGGGCCCGTCGCGTTGCGTGCGTTGTTCGCGATGAGCAGGATGTTTACCGGTTTGGAGCCGACAATCGTATCGCCGATCTGGCTCGTGACCTCTTTGACACCTTTCTTCGGGTGGAATATGACATCGAGCAGTGTCTTTGGACCCGTCGCAATTGCGGCAGCCACCACCAGCAGCACGACGACTAGAGCGGTGATGCGACCGCCTCGTCGCGGTCGGCGACCACCAGGTCCCGAGCCGCCTGTGCGAGCTCCACCCGACCGCGGCGTGTTTCTACGTCCACCAGCCCCTGTTGAACCTGTCGACTGTCCCCCACTTGTCCGACTGCGGTTTGATCCGTTTCCCTTCGACTCGGGTCCGCCGTCCCATCGCACGTTTGGCCGCGGTGGCCTTTGGGAAGAGTCACTTCCCCATCCGCCGTTGTTCATGAGTGGGTCCTCCTCAACTTCAGAATTGACTACGTTCTGTCAATCCTCTCAAATTCGCCTCGAAGTCAATCTTTCGCAGAATATCATCAGGTAGCAGTTCTCTGCAACCAATCGCCACAAGTCACCTTTTTCCGGTGCTGCATATCTTACATGGAACGCCAGCCAAGGAGTGATTCCAGTGCACCTCACCGGATTGACCAGTATCATCGCTATCGGAATCGCCTCCAACCTCGACAACGCAGGTGTGGGCATTGCCTACGGTGTGCGGCGAATCCGCATTCCGTGGCCGCAAAACCTAGTGATTGCAATTATTTCGTTCGTGGCAACACTTATCGCCGGACTCTTTGGCAGTGCCGTGACCACCTGGCTGTCGCCGCTTGTCGCAAATTTGATTGGCACTGTAGTCATCGTCTGCGTTGGCGTCTGGGTTCTGATGCAGCCGTTTATCGCGCGCCGAGCGCCCAAGCGAAAACAGAAAAACTCGAGTTTTATCACAGACATCCTGCGCAATCCAGAAGCAGCAGACAGAAACAACAATCAGGCGATCGGTTTTGGGGAAGCGATCGTTCTCGGCGTCGCGCTCGCCATGAACGCCCTCGCAGGCGGGTTTGACGCAGGCATTACGAAACTGGACGTTTTATGGACGTCCGTTTCCGTCGGTGCGTTCAGCTTCGCATTGCTTGGCCTCGCGGCGTTTTCAGGACGCCGTTACGCTGCGGAGACACTCGGCGAGAAAGCGACCATAGCAGCGGGTATTCTGCTCATTCTTGTCGGTATCCACCAACTCGTCCCAGGGTGAGTAGATTCTCGTTTAATACCCCGTTTCCCAATCCACAACGCCTGGCAACTGCAGTCCCTGCTCGTACCGTTTCAGGTTGTCGAGGAAGTACTGACCCGCGTTTTCAACCGTCGTCGGTCCCGACATATGTGGGGTGACGTATGCGTTCGACAGTGTCCACAGGAGACTGTCGCTCGGCAGCGGTTCCACTTCGAACACATCGAGGGCCGCGGCCCGCAACCTTCGGTCACGGAGGGCGCTGACGAGCGCCCTCTCGTCCACAAGGGCACCCCGGCCCACGTTGACCAGAATGGCATCTCGTTTCATTGCCCCTAACACGGATTCGTTCACAGCATGGCGGGTTTTGTCCGTCAGCGGCAGCGTCAACACCAGATAGTCAAGCTCTTTGACAAAGTCCAGCCATAGATCTGGCGTAAAGTGCCTGTCCACCGTCGCACTTTGGGCACCGCTTCTGCTCATGCCGTACACCGTCATGTCAAAAGCACGGGCTTTTTTTACGACGTCTTGTCCAATCGACCCCAACCCCGCGACACCGATTGTTTTGTCGTGCAACACCCCCGCGCGAAACGACTTCCATGTGTTGCTCACTTGCTGCTCCCGCAGGCGATCAATCTCCTTTTCGATGTGAAGCAGATAAGCAAATGCGTACTCAGCCATCGGACGACTAAACACGTCAAGCATGCGCGTGAGTGTGATGTGCGAAGGCAACCGCCCTTGCCGAAGCACAGCGTCGACGCCCGCACTCATGAGCTGAACCCAGCGCACCGTGTTTGACGCCGCAATCGCGTCAAGTGGGAAACCGTATCCGTAGATGACCTCGATCGGCGTTTCTGCGAGCCGAGTTCGCGCTTCCTCGCCGTTCGCCGCCGTGTATACCTGTGTACATCCGTGTGCAGTCAGGAAAGCGGCGTATTTGTCCGCCGCGCGCTCGTGGTAGACGAGAATCGGCACCCTCATACGCCAGCCTCCTCGATAGCAGACAGGGCGTGCGCGACGATCGTTGCCACACGCGCGCCAAAGTTTGCAAATCGCTCGTCCGCCGTCTGCCCACGCTTCCAGCGCACGTATATCTGTTGCAAGATCACAGCGAGTTTGAAATAAGCGAATACTAGGTAGTAGTCAATCGCGGACAAGTCTCGCCCAGTTCGCTTGGCGTAGTACTCAATCAGGTCACGCCTGCTGAGAAATCCCGGCAGCTGTGTCACCGTCGGGAGCATTTGTCGAAGTTCCACTGGGTCATTGGCCTGTACCCAGTAGCTGAGGGTAATCGCGAGGTCCATCAGCGGGTCACCGATGGTCGTCATCTCCCAGTCCACCACGGCGACAGGGCGGTCAAGTGCACTCGCGTCGAGAACGATGTTGTTGAGTTTGAAGTCGTTGTGGATCACGGTCGCACCCTGTGAAGTCGGCACGCGCTCTGCCAGCCACCGGGTGAGGTGTTCCACACCGCGAATGTCATCCGTTTGCGCACGCTGGTAGCGCTCAATCCAACCGTGAACTTGACGCGCAAGAAAACCTTCAGGGTGACCGAACGCGGCAAGTCCAGAAGCTTCGTAGTCGACGCTGTGCAGGTCTGCGAGCGTGTCGATGACAGCGTAGGAAATCCGCTGACACAGTTCAGGCTTGGGGTCAATTTCCTGGGGGAAGCGATCATCAAGTACGACCCCGGGTCGATACTCCATGATGTAGAAAGGACTACCAATCAATGACGGGTCGTCGCAAAACACCAAAGGACGAGGTGCAAGTGGAAAGTTTGGGTGAAGCTTTTCCAGAATCGCAGCTTCTCGCGCCATGTCGTGCGCTTTCGGTGGTAACGGTCCAAAGGGCGGACGTCGCAGAACACCTGCGAAGGGCCCGCTCTGCAGGTAATAGGTCAGGTTGGAAGCTCCAGACGGAAACTGCTCTACCTTCGGAAGTTCGTCAGGAACCCGAGGTACGTGCTGACGCAGGTAGGTCCACACCCGTTCCACATCAAAGCCTTCCCCTTGTCGTACTGGTATGGTTCGACGTGTCACATGCCCTTCACTTGTCTCTGCCACGTCTGCCACCCCCCTCATTTACTGCTCTCTATCATACCGTGTATGCCGGGGAATCAGGAAGACTTCGACGCAGAAATCGAGAAACTCAAAGTTCGAAACATGTGACAGAATCAGTTGTAAAAATGAAACGCGCGCGAACCGAAGACGAGGGAACACCCACTCCGTCTAGCGGCCGCGCGCTGTTTGTCACAAAGTTCCCATCACGGGACGACGGCGCCGTCAAAACCTCAGAACGCAGTTGTCAAACAGCACGTACTCACAAGGGCTCTCTAACTCTTCCCAGTCGAGTGTGTCGGCTTGGTGCATGCCTGAGTGAACCTCGTCGACGTAGTCAGAGTGCCCCGCATGTGCGTCGTGTCCCGTGTCCTGTGTCATCCTGTCCGCCTCCTCTCTTCGTAGGCGCTGATTTCTGCCTCGTATTGAAGCGTGATCCCGATGTCGTCCAAACCGTTCAGCAGGTTGTAGCGACGCCTTGGGTCGACTTCAAACCCAACCTGCCAAAGTGCGCCGTCAGACACAGTCTGAGCTTCAAGGTCCACAGTCAGCTCAAACGCGCTGTCCCTGGCTCCTTGCGCAAATATGTGGTCAATTGCACGGTCAGGAAGCGTGATCGGCAACAGGCCGTTTTTAAAACAGTTGTTGAAGAAGATATCGGCGAACGAAGGCGCGAGAATCACGCGAAAGCCGTAGTCACCGAGCGCCCACGCCGCATGCTCACGGGACGAGCCGCAGCCGAAGTTGTGCTTGGCCACGAGAATTGTGGCGCCCTGGCTTTGCGGTTGGTTCAGTTCAAACGCCTCGTTCACGCTGCCATCCTCGCGAAAACGCCAGTCGTAAAACAAATACTGACCAAAACCAGTGCGTTCGATGCGCTTCAAAAACTGCTTAGGGATAATTTGGTCGGTGTCGACATTCACCCGATCCATCAGCGCAACTTTCCCTGTCAGCCGTACGAACGGCTCCATGCCAACCCCTCCTTGTATCGCAGCAAACACCGTGGACCCTAGACGCTTGCGGCAGCGGCCTCACGGCCAAGTTCGCGAACATCGACGAAGTGACCCGCAATGGCAGCAGCTGCCGCCATTGCCGGACTGACCAGGTGCGTCCGGGCCGCCCGCCCTTGCCGGCCTTCAAAGTTGCGGTTCGAGGTGGACGCACAGCGCTCACCAGGCGGCACGAAGTCAGGGTTCATCGCGAGGCACATACTGCACCCCGTAGCGCGCCACTCAAAACCCGCGTCGAGAAAGACGCGGTCAAGTCCTTCGCGCTCAGCTTGTTCCTTCACCTGCTTGGAACCGGGCACTACGAGTGCGCGAACACCCGCTGCGACTTTACGTCCGCGGGCCACTTGTGCGGCGGCGCGCAGGTCTTCGAGGCGAGAGTTCGTGCACGAGCCGATAAAGACGTTCTGCACGGTGATGTCGGTGATCGGCATCCCAGGCTCAAGGCCCATGTACGCCAGTGCCTGCCTTGCAGCCCTGCGTTCCGTCTCCGTGGCAAATGAATCTGGATCAGGCACCCGGCCGTTGACGCTGATGCCCATCCCTGGGTTTGTGCCCCACGTCACTTGCGGGTCAAGCAAAGAGACGTCAAACGTGACAACTTTGTCGTAGACCGCGCCTTCGTCAGAGCAGAGCGCCTGCCACTCTGTCACCGCTTCATCGAACTGTTCCCCCTGCGGCGCTCGTTCACGGCCCTGCAGGTAGGCGAACGTCACTTCGTCCGGCGCGACCATACCGGCGCGCGCGCCCCCTTCAATCGCCATGTTGCAGACCGTCATCCGCTCTTCCATCGACATCGAGCGCACGGCATCGCCGGTGAACTCCACCACGTGGCCGGTGCCAAAGTCAATGCCGTTCTGCGCGATCACGCCGAGAATGACGTCTTTCGCTGTCACCCCCGGAGCCCGTTTGCCGACGAGGCGGACCTCGCAGGTCTTCGGGCGCTTCTGCCATAGGCACTGCGTCGCGAGCACGTGTTCCACTTCGCTGGTGCCGATGCCAAAGGCAAGGGCTCCAAATGCGCCGTGCGTGGAGGTGTGGCTGTCGCCGCAAACAATCGTCTTACCTGGTTGCGTGAGGCCTAGTTCCGGGCCAATTACATGCACGATTCCCTGGTTCGCGCTGTTCAGGTCCGCGAGTTCAATGCCAAAGTCCTTGCAGTTGGCTGCGAGGGTTTCGATTTGTTTGCCTGCGATCTCGTCCGTCACGTGGAACGGGTTGTCGGTCGGAACGTTATGGTCCATCGTCGCGAACGTGAGGTCGGGCCGGCGTACCTGCCGATTGTTGATGCGCAAGCCCTCAAACGCCTGCGGCGAGGTGACTTCGTGAACCAAGTGCAAATCGATAAAAATCAGTGCGTTGCCGTCGTCTTGAGAAACGACGACATGGCGGTCCCAAATCTTTTCAAACAGCGTCTTTGGCCTCATGCAAGTCACCTCCACCATCTTGACTGTGTCGTTGTCGAAATTCGCACCTCGACCAGTTGACAACTACTGCTGCACAGCGGCAGCGCTGAGTCTAGCGCGCACTGCGTCTCCCATTTCTGCAGTACCGAGCGCGCTTTGTCCTGGTTCCGCGATGTCAGCCGTGCGCAGACCGTCGGCGAGCACGCGATTCACAGCGCTTTCGACGGCGTCTGCCTCTGCTGCCATGCCGAGCGATTGACGCAGCATGAGCGCGACGGACAGGAATGAAGCGAGTGGGTTGGCTACGCCCTTGCCTGCGATGTCCGGCGCTGAACCGTGCACGGGTTCGTACAGCCCCGGGCCGCCTTGACCGAGACTCGCAGACGGGAGCATACCGATTGAGCCAGTAATCATGGCTCCTTCGTCACTCAAGATGTCGCCAAACAGGTTTTCTGTCACGATGACATCAAACTGGCCAGGGTTTTTCACAATCTGCATCGCCGCATTGTCGACGAGCAAATGGCTCAGTTCGACGTCCGGGTACTCGACGTGCAGGCGCTCCGCTGTCTCTCGCCAGACCCTGCTCGACTCGAGGACGTTGGCCTTGTCGACAGACGTCAAGCGCCTTCCCCTTGTCCTCGCCGTCTCATAGCCAAGGCGGATAATCCGCTCAATTTCGTGTTCCGTGTAGCGCAAGGTGTCAACGACTTCGAGACCGTTCGGGGTCTCGATGCGTTCGCGCGGTGTACCGAAGTACAGGCCGCCGGTAAGCTCGCGCACGATCAGAAAGTCGACACTTTCCAAGATTTCGTCTTTGAGCGGCGACGCTTTGGCCAAAGCTGGGAAGACGGTGATGGGTCGCAGATTTGCGAACACGCCAAGCGCCTTGCGCAGACCGAGCAAACCTGCCTCCGGACGCCCGGAAGCTGGTCCACGGTCGTACTTTGGCGCGCCTACGGCGCCGAGCAGCACTGCGTCGCTGACGCGACAGGCTGCGACCGTTTCCTCCGGCAGCGGCGTGCCTGTGGCGTCGATCGCTGCGCCGCCGATGTGCGCGAAGGTAAACGAAAATGTGTGGCCAAACTCTGTCCCGACGGCTTCAAGCAACCGACACGCTTCGTTCGTCACCTCGGGGCCAATGCCATCGCCGGGTAGTACCGTGATCTGCTTCTTCAAGACACGCCCACTTCCTTGAACTCGCGTTTGAGCGCAATGCGGTTGACTGCGTCGAGGAACGCCTTGGCGGAAGCCGCCAACACGTCGTTGTCGACACCGCGGCCGTTGCCAAACGCGCCGTCGTAGCCGACTTTCACGTACACCTCAGCGAGTGAGTCCTTGCCGCTTGTCGTCGACTGGATCCGGTAGTCCTGCAACTCGACCGGGTGGTTGAGCAGTCGCTCAATCGTCCGGTAGATCGCTTCCACGCTGCCGTTGCCCGTCGCCGCCTCCTGACCTTTCGTGCCGTCTGCCATGCGTACGCCGAGCGTTGCCGTCGTAATGGCGTTTGAGCCGAAGGAGACGTGCAGGTACTCAAGCTCATAGTGCGGTCGACCGCTGTTCGCTGAGGCTTCGAGTGCGAGCGCCAGGATGTCGTCGTCTGTGACTTCCTTCTTCTTCTCCGTCAGCTGTTTAAAGTTTTTGAACAACTGATTGAACTCTTCGTCCGACAGGTGCAACCCAAGCTCCTGACACTTCTCGCGGAAAGCGTGACGACCCGAGTGCTTGCCGAGCACGAGTGAGTTCGACGCGAGGCCTATCATCTCCGGGCGAATGATCTCGTACGTCAACACGTTCTTCAGCACTCCGTCCTGGTGAATCCCGGACTCGTGCGCAAAGGCGTTGGCGCCGACCACTGCTTTATTCGCGGGGACAACCATCCCCGTCAGCTTGCTCACCAACCGGCTTGTGCGCATCGTCTGTGTGAGGTCGAGCCTCGTCTGTGCCTGGTAGTAGTCGCGGCGGATCGCAAGCGCCACTGCGACTTCTTCGAGCGACGCGTTCCCGGCGCGCTCGCCAATGCCGTTGATTGTACCTTCAATCTGCGTCACACCGGCTTCAATCGCTGCGATGGAGTTCGCGACCGCTAAGCCGAGGTCGTCGTGGCAGTGCGCAGACAGCTTAGCGCGGTGAATGTTCGGGACGTGCTCATAGATGTACTGGAACATCTTCCCGTACTCGGCTGGGGTCGTGTAACCGACCGTGTCCGGCAAGTTGATCACGGTCGCCCCCTCATTAATCACGGCTTCGATCAACTTGGCGAGAAACGGCCACTCTGAGCGCGTGGCGTCTTCCGCAGACCACTCAATGTCGGAAAACCGTTTGGCCGCGTAACGGACCATCGACTGCGCGGCTTCAAAGACCTGGTCAGGTGTCATTCGCAGTTTATCTTCCATGTGGATCGGAGAGGTGGCGATGAACAAGTGCAAACGCGGGGCTTCTGCGTCCTTCAGGGCATCCCACACTGCGTCTACGTCACTTTGGACATGGCGTGCCAAGCCCGCAACTGAACACCCTTTGACCGACTTCGCAATCTGCGAAACCGCATTGAAATCCCCAGGGGAGGAGGCCGGGTAGCCAGCCTCCATGACATCCACCCCGTAGCGCGCTAACTGATAGGCAATCTCGAGTTTTTCGTGCGTGTGCAGATTGACGCCCGCAGACTGTTCCCCGTCCCGCAGAGTCGTGTCAAAGATTTCAATTTTTCGCACTCGCAGTCACCTCATTCCCGGTGGATTGACCGCTCGCCTGCAACCCCTCTCCAGCAGACTGACCACTGTAGTCGGGGCGGCGAATGAACGGCATCAACTCGCGCAATTGCCGGCCGACCACTTCGATTGGATGGTTTTTCTCCCGTTCGTTGATCGCGTGGAACATGGGGCGGTTCGCCTGGTTCTCGAGCACCCAACCCCGCGCAAACGCGCCTGTCTGGATGTCGGACAAAATCTTGCGCATTTCGCTCTTCGTCTCTTCGGTGACGACGCGCGGACCCGACGTGAAGTCGCCCCACTGTGCCGTGTCAGAGATCGAATAGCGCATGTAGGACAGTCCACCCTCGTACAACAAGTCGACGATCAGCTTCAGTTCGTGCAGGCACTCAAAATATGCCGCCTCCGGCTGATAACCGGCTTCTGTCAAGGTCTCAAAACCTGCCTTCACCAGCGCGGAAACGCCACCGCAAAGCACTGCCTGTTCACCGAACAGGTCAGTCTCGGTTTCTTCTTGGAACGTCGTCTCGAGCACTGCAGCGCGTGTTCCGCCAATGCCCTTGGCATAAGCAAGCGCAATGTCCTTGGCTTGCCCGCTCGGGTTTTGCTGCACAGCGATGAGGCATGGCACACCGCCGCCTTCTGTGTACACGCGACGGACGAGGTGTCCTGGCCCCTTCGGCGCGACCATAAACACGTCGACGTCCTTCGGCGGCACCACCTGATGGAAGTGAATGTTGAAGCCGTGCGCAAACGCCAGCGCCTTACCGGCGGAAAGGTTCGGCGCAATCTCGCTGTTGTACACTTGCGGCTGACGTTCGTCCGGCAGCAAAATCATGATGATATCCGCTACTTGTGTAGCGTCGCCGACGGACATCACCTCAAATCCGTCTTGTTCTGCCTTTGCCCACGAGCGCCCTTGCCGCAAGCCGATCACCACTTGCACTCCGCTCTCACGCAGATTCTGTGCATGCGCATGCCCCTGCGAACCGTAACCAACCACAGCTACTTTTTTTCCACGCAGTGCGTCCAGTGTAACGTCCTTCTCAAAATACAGGTTTGCCATGTCGAGATCTCCTCCAATGATGTCTGTCTCAATTCTTGCTTCATATGAGAGCTGCTGCCTCGCCCGTCGCACAGCGTCGGTGTTCGTTTAAATCGGCAGCATTGAACCCTTGTTCAGGCGGATCACTTCGTTTACGGTGTCGCTGTCCCTCGGGAAAGCCGTCACACCTGTGCGGGCAAGCTCGCGTACACCGTACGGCCGAAGAAGTGCAATCAGTGCGTCAACCTTGTCTGGGCGGCCTGTCGCCTGAACCGTCACAGACTCGCGGCCGACGTCGATGATTGAGGCGCGAAACGGCTCAATGAGCGCCATCACTTCCGCGCGGTTCTGGACAGAACTGTTGACCTTGATGAGCAAGAGCTCCCGGGCAACAATCTGCTGTTCCGTGATGTCCATCACCTTCAGGACGTCGATCTGCTTGTGGAGTTGTTTAATCACTTGTTCAACAATCCGCTCGTCGTCAGCACCAATCACAATGGTCATCCGCGACACCCCGTCGGTTTCGGTCGGGCCGACGGTGATGCTCTGGATGTTGAAACCCCGCTTCAAGAACAGCCCCGTGATGCGGTTGAGGACACCCATGCGGTTGTTAACCAAGACGGTTAAGACACGGTTCATGGTGTCACCCCCACCATCTCATGAATGCCAGAGCCCGGCGCCACCATTGGGTAGACGTTCTCGCTCGACGGCACGTGGCAGTCAATCAGGACTGGCCCCGGCGTTGCCAGCGCAAGCTGTATCTTCTCGGTCGCCTCAGCTTCGTTTTGGGCCTGGAACGCTGGTATGCCATAGGCGTCAGCGAGTTTCACAAAGTCGGGCTGAACCGGGATTAGTGACTCCGAGTAGCGGCGCCCATGGAAGAACTCCTGCCACTGTCTGACCATTCCCAGTGAGCGGTTGTTGAGTACGACCACTTTCACCGGAATCTGGTACTCGACGATGACGGCCAGTTCTTGCATGGTCATTTGGAAGCCACCGTCACCGACGACAGCGAACACCGGTGCGTCCGGCAGGCCAAGCTGCGCCCCAATGGCCGCAGGCAAACCAAACCCCATCGTGCCAAGCCCTCCAGAAGTCACCCACCGTCCCGGCGCGCGGAACGGGAAGTACTGCGCCGCCCACATCTGATGTTGCCCGACGTCCGTCACGACGACGGCTTCGCCACTTGTCTCCTCATGGATGATCTCGATCATCCGCTGCGGCTTCAAGCGCTCGCTGTCCGGCCGGTACCAAAACGGGTACGCCACTTTAAACTCGTGCAGTTTTTCGCGCCACGCCGCCGCGTCAGTCATCGAAAGGCCGTCCTCGAGCAACATCGTGATCGCCTGCTTGGCGTCTCCCACAACAGGGATGTCGGTCGGCACGTTCTTGCCGATCTCAGCCGGGTCGATGTCAATGTGCACCACTGTAGCGCGGCGCGCGAAGTGCTCAAGGTTGCCCGTCAGACGATCGTCGAAGCGAGCGCCGATATTCACCAACACATCGCAGTCGTAGATCGCCATGTTGGCGGCGTAGGTTCCATGCATGCCGGCCATGCCGAGAAACAGGGGGTGATCGCCAGGGAAACTACCGAGACCAAGCAACGTGTTCGTGACAGGAATTTGCGTGGATTCCACCAACTCTAGCAATTCTTCGGTAGCGTGGGCGTGCAGTACACCGGCCCCTGCGAGGATCAGCGGCCGCTTGGCATTGCGCAGAGCCTGTGCAACTTTTTTGATTTGCAAACTGTTCGGAATAAATGTCGGCTGGTAGCCCGGAATGCGCACGGGTTTTGAGTAGTCGAAGGATCCTCTTGCGTTCGCGATGTCTTTCGGCAGGTCAATCAGGACCGGACCAGGACGGCCTGTCGAGGCGATATGGAACGCCTCTTTAATGACCATCGGCAATTCGCGCACGTCCTGCACCTGGTAGCTGTGCTTCGTGACAGGCATTGTTATGCCGAGAATCGAAGCCTCCTGAAAGGCGTCTGTGCCGATGACTTTGGTCGCTACCTGACCTGTGAAGACGACGAGCGGCAAAGAGTCCATCATTGCGTCAGTCAGGCCCGTAACGAGGTTGGTAGCGCCCGGCCCAGATGTCGCGATCACGACGCCCGGCCGGCCTGTAACACGCGCGTAACCTTCCGCCGCGTGAATCGAGCCCTGCTCGTGTCGGGTCAAAATGTGCGGAATGCCACACTGGTAGAGTGCGTCATACACCGGCAGGACGGCGCCGCCTGGATACCCAAAAATCACTTCCACGTTTTCTGCTCGCAAGGACTCCACCAACATCTGCGCACCGGTCAGGATGCTCGGGCTTTGTGCGCGCTCCCCTGGTTCTGCAGGCAGCGACGGCTGCACTCGCGGTGTCATGATCGTTCCCCTCCATTCACTCCATCTTTTTCACATCGTCGTGCCAGTTCGCTTAAACCTTCAACACGCCGCCTGTGTTAGCCGAGGTGACGAGCTTCGCGTAACGCGCCAGGTACCCACTCTTGACCTTCGGCTCCGGTTGCTGCCACTTGGCGCGGCGCCGCTCGAGTTCAGCGTCTTCGATACACAGTTCAATCCGCCGTTCCGTGAGGTCGATGCGAATGCGGTCGCCCTCTTCGATGAGGCCGATCGGTCCACCTTCGGCAGCTTCCGGGGAGATGTGGCCGACGCAAATTCCGCGCGTCGCACCGGAGAATCGGCCATCTGTGATGAGCGCGACGTCCGTGTCGAGTCCGCGCCCGACAATGGACGAGGTTGGAGCAAGCATCTCCGGCATCCCCGGACCGCCTTTCGGCCCTTCGTAGCGAATCACGACAACGTGGCCTGTGCGGACCGTACCGTCGTCAATGCCTGCCTGCGCCGCCTCCTGCGATTCGAAGCAGATGGCTTCTCCTTCGAAGAAGGTGATGCCGGACGCCACCGCACCGACTTTGATCACGGCACCATCCGGCGCCAAGTTGCCGTAGAGAATGGACAGTCCACCCGTCTGACTGTATGGATTCGTGCGGTGACGGATCACCTTCTCGTTCTTGATGTCCGCGTCCGCCACATTTTCACGCAGGCTTTTACCCGTGACGGTGATACGGTCCGGGTGGATGGTTCCTTCCACCGCCATCAATTCCTTGATGATGGCGCTGATGCCACCGGCGTTGTGGACGTCTTGCATGGAGTATTCAGAAGCAGGGCTAATCTTGGCGAGGTACGGCACTCGTTTCGCCACCTCGTTGATGCGCTCAAGGTCGTAGTCGATGCCTGCCTCCCGCGCGATGGCCAGCACGTGCAGCACGGTGTTGGTGGACCCGCCCATCGCCATGTCGAGCGCAAACGCGTCATCAATGGCCTCTTCGGTGATGATGTCGCGCGGTTTGATGTCCTTCTCGACCATCTCCATCACACGACGCGCTGCCTCGCGGAACAGGTTGTGGCGGTCTTCCGACGTCGCCACAAGGGTACCGTTCCAAGGCAGCGCGATCCCGAGCATTTCCATTAAGCAGTTCATCGAGTTGGCCGTAAACATACCCGAGCAGGAGCCACAGGTCGGACAGGCGTTTTGCTCGATATCGAGCAGGTCGGATTCGGACATTTTACCGGATCGGTACGCGCCGACACCTTCAAACACAGAGGTGAGCGACAACGGCCTGCCGCTGCTCGACCGCCCCGCTTCCATCGGCCCACCGGACACAAACACACACGGCACATTCGTCCGAACAGCCGCAAGGAGCATGCCCGGCGTGATTTTGTCGCAGTTGGGCAGGAATACGACACCGTCAAACCAATGGGCGTTGATCATCGTCTCCGCAGAGTCGGCGATGAGTTCCCGACTCGGCAGAGAGTAACGCATGCCGATGTGTCCCATGGCGATCCCGTCGTCAACGCCAATGGTGTTGAACTCAAACGGGATACCGCCGGCCTCTCGAATCGCCTCTTTCACCATTTCTCCAACTTTGTTCAAATGAACGTGGCCAGGAATGATGTCCACATAGGAATTGCACACGCCGATGAAGGGTTTCGTCAAATCGGTTGGTTTGACGCCGGTCGCGTACAAGAGACTGCGGTGTGGGGCTCTGTCTACCCCTTTTTTGATCATGTCGCTTCTCATTTCTCTCCACTCCCAGCAACGATGGAATACCATTGGCACCTCTGTTTAAAACCCGGGCAGCGCCCGGACGTACCGCAACCTCAGCCTGACACCGGGACAGTGTGGTCCGGGTGAATCTTGACGCCGTCAACCACCGCGCGCTCGCGGAAGAGGGCCTCGAGCTTTCTTGTCACTTCGCCTGGCTTGCCTTCGCCAATCACGCGACCATCCACCTTGACCACTGGGATGACCTCGGCGGCGGTACCTGTCAAAAACACTTCGTCTGCCGTGTACACTTCGTGGCGTGTAAACGGTTCAATGTGAACGGTGTAACCCTGTTCACGAGCCAATTGGATGATGGCTGCTCGCGTAATGCCTTCGAGTGCACCGATGTAGGAAGGTGGCGTCCACAGTTCGCCGCGCCGAATGACAAACACGTTGTCCCCAGAGCCTTCCGCTACGTACCCTTCTGTGTTCAGCATCAGCGCCTCGCTGACACCCGCGAGGTGCGCTTCAATCTTGACCAGAATGTTGTTTAGATAATTGAGCGACTTCAGTTTCGGGTTCAAGATGTCTGACCGGCTGCGGCGCGTAGCGACCGTTACAATCTCGAGACCATTCTCATAGAGTTCTTTCGGATACAACGCGAGCGGCTCGACAATCACGATGACATTGGGACGTTGACAGGTTAACGGGTCAAGGCCGAGGTTGCCGACACCGCGCGAGACGACGAGTCGGATGTACGCGTCGTCAAGTTCGTTCGCCAACACCGTGTCGACGATGATTTTGGTCATTTCATCGTACGAGTACGGGATGTTGAGTAGAATCGCCTTCGCGGAATCGTACAGGCGCTCCAGGTGTTCGTGTAGGCGATAAATGTTGCCGCCATACACGCGAATGCCTTCAAACACCCCGTCGCCGTACAGAAAACCGTGGTCGTAGACAGAAATTTTTGCTTCTTCTTTCGGCACCAACTGGTCATTCAGGTAAATCCACTGCGCCATTACGGGTCACGCTCCTGACTGGGTCAAATTCCGCTGAATTGGGAGAGAAAGTAGGCTAAATATTACGATAACTGTTTATCAAGCCCGAGGTAACGGGCTCAATTGGGGGGCAACGTTCGGTGCGTTCCGCCATGGTGTCAGTCCCTCTCTAGATGTGCAAGCAATGTTTGAATTTGTCGAGCATTTTAGTACGCCACGCTGGCTGTGTCAATGCTTATCCGACTTGTCAGAATCATGTAAACGCTTACGAAACCGCTTACTGATGAAAATTTCTGGCTTGTTTACATAGCTTCACAAAAATTTTGGAATCATCCTTCAGCTGGGTAATCCCCACCGTCACAAACCCTGTCGGCGGTGTTCTTCTACCCTGACTTGCTTGCGTTGCTGACGAATGACGTACCTGGCTTGGGCAG
>JAKAXI010000290.1 GCA_021816665.1 Bacillota bacterium
TACAGCCCTCCAACCGCTACAGCCCTGCAACCACGGCAGCGCGGCCGCCCTGCCCCGCGCCGGCGGGCCCGTCAACCTTACAGCTGCTCCGTCACGGTTTTCGGCTGGACGAAGTTCAGCAGGTAGTCGCGCGAACCGGCTTTTGCGTCCGTGCCGGACATGTTGAACCCGCCGAACGGCTGCACGCCGACGAGTGAGCCCGTGCACTTGCGGTTGAAGTACAGGTTGCCGCAGTTCATGTTCCAGCGCGCGTACTCGAGGCGGTCGCGGCGAGCGCTGAAGACGGCGCCCGTCAGGCCGTACTCCGTGTCGTTGAAGACACGAATGCCCTCCTCGAAACTCGAAACTTTCGCAATCGACAGGACCGGTCCGAAGATCTCCTCCTGCATGATGCGGGCTCTCGGGTCGACGTCCGCGAAAATGGTCGGCTGGACAAAGTAGCCTGTCGAGTCGTCGGCCGTACCGCCGAGCACCAGGCGCCCTTCGTCTTTGCCGATCCCGATGTACTTCGTGATCTTCGCGAAGGCCTTCTCGTCGATGACCGGACCAAGGTTGTGGTTCTCGTCTGCTGGGCCGACCGTGAGGCGCGACGCGCCTGCCACGACTTTCGCGACCACTTCGTCGTACACCGCTTCATGAATAATGGCGCGCGACCCGGCAGAGCACTTCTGCCCCTGGAACCCGAACGCCGAAGCGACGATGGCCGCGGCGGCAGAGCCGAGGTCGGCTGTCTCGTCAACTACGATCCCATCCTTGCCGCCCATCTCGGCGACGACCCGCTTGATCCAGCGCTGACGAGCCTGCGTCTTGTGCGCCACCTCGTCGATGTGCACGCCAACTGCTTTGCTGCCCGTGAACGAGATGAAGCGCACATCGCGGTGTGTCGTCATGTAGTCGCCGATTTCCTCTGGCGGGCCCGGCACGAAGTTCAAGACGCCGTCTGGGAGCTGGAGCTCTTTCATAATCTCGACGAACTTCGCCGCCATCACGGACGACAGCGGCGACGGCTTGAGCAGCACCGTGTTGCCGGTGACAATCGCCGCCACAGTCGTGCCGGTGAGAATGGCGAGCGGGAAGTTCCAGGGCGGAATGATGACGCCGACCCCGAGCGGCAGGTACATCATCCGGTTGTCTTCGCCCGGCCACGGAAAGAGTTCCTGCCCTTTGTCGAGTTCGATCGCGGCGCGCGCGTAGAACTCGAGGAAGTCGATTGCTTCGTTGACGTCTCCGTCCGCCTCGGCCCAGTTCTTGCCGGACTCGTAGACCTGCCACGCCATCAGCTCCGCTTTGCGCTTGCGCATGATCTCGGCCGCTTTGACCAAGTACATCGCGCGCTCGGTAAACGAGGTCAACCGCCACGTGTCAAAGGCGCGTTCAGCCGCCGTGATCGCATCGTCAATGACGGCTTTGTTCGCTTGGCTGACGAGGCCAACGACTTCGCTGTGCTTCGACGGGTTCTGCGATGCAAGGATGTCCTCCGTAGTGATCTCGCGGCCGCCCACATAGAGCGGATACGTCTTGCCAAATTGCGCCTTCACGGACGCAAGCGCGGCTTCGAGTTCTGCCTTTCTGCTCGGCTCAGTCCAATCAATGGTTGGTTCGTTGCGGTACGACATGAGTGTCATACACATCGCCTCCCTTGCGCTCTCAGGCGCCTATGCGCCTTTTCCACCCCGAGTCTAACGCAACGGGGGGGTGAATGCGAATCGGGAGTCAACGGCAGAAAACACCACGCTTTTCGTTGCGGTAACAGGAGATATGTAGGCATGAAAGACCATGCGAATTACTTTCGTCTGCGGCGAATGTGGAGGAGAGTGTAGGCGATGAGGCCGAGTGCGAGCACGATCAGAATCGGGATCAAATAGCGCTGGATGACCGCGTGATAGCGCGTCCACTCGATCCCGATGTAGCGGCCGATGATGATGAAAAACGCGGCCCACAAGAACGCGCTGACCGCGTTGTAGGCGGAGAAGACCGCAAACGGCAACTTGTTGATGCCGGCCAAATACGGGATCACGACGCGCACCCCAGCAACAAACTTACCGAATAGCACGACAAAGCCTTCGAAGCGCGAGAACAGCTCGTTCGCTTTGTCGAGGCGCTCGTGGGTAATCCCCACATAGCGCCCGAAACGCACAATCACCGGGCGCCCGAGCAGACGACCGATGAAGTAGGCGATCGTCGAGCCTATGATGTTGCCGATGGCGGCGGACAACAGCAACGGCAACAGGTGGAACACACCGCGCGTCCACTCGATCCCGGAAATCGTGAGCGTCGTTTCAGCCGGGAACGGAATGCCGATGTTCTCCATCACCAGGATGAGAAATACTCCGAAGTACCCGTAGTGGTGGATGAAAGCCTGAATGTGGATGTGCACGATGCCCCTCCCTCGCAAAGCGCTCTCAACTCTATTCATGCCTCGAATAGACAGAAGTATACCTTGATGATGCCATACACAGTCACCACGTCAAAGGCACAGTTGAGCTAACAGGGGGACTACGCTTGAACCACACCCACTTGCCCCTCAGCGTTCAAGCGGGTGACTGGCACGGCGCGACTTTCGGATCGTCCACAGCCAAGCGGTCACAGCACCGACTCCTGCGAACCACAGGAGCAGGAAGAGGAGCAACCCTACGTAAGGGATGTTGGTGAATGCGAGCGCCAAAATGGACCCAACGAGCGATCGCAACCACGGTGGCCTGTCAATCGGCGTATGGCTCAGCGCCAGTTTCCCGAGCCACTGGCTCAAGATCGCGAAGCCTACAACCCCAGTCACCACGTACAGCACCAACAACAAGCCAGCGATCGGCACCCCAACCACCGTGACCGTGAGCACGGCTGCAACCGCCAGTAATCCGAGCGTCGTGAACACGCCGACGAGCCCGACCCGCCGAACAGACCGTTCCACTTCGGCTAAGGCGCGGTGCAGCTGTTTGCGCAGAGCAAAGGTGATGAGCAGGGACAGCACGACGAGTGCCACGTCGACAGCGAGCATACCGGCCCAGGCGAGCAGCGCAAGCGTACCACCAAACAGAGCTCCACCCCAGAAGGGAGAGTGCAAGGAGATGCTGTAGAGCGCGTGTACCCTCGCCCCACGGTCACGCTGAACACTGCCGCCAAGGTCAATCACGGTGCCAACGTTCGCCGACGATTGCAGGTGCAAATCGCCGCTGACGACAACCAGGATCTCCTTGACACGTCCTCCGACCGTCGCGTTGTGACCGATTACGACGACGTCTTGAAACGTCTCATCGGAAGCGATTGACGTCTCTCGTTCACTGACGACGGTCTGCACGTGACGAACCGGCTTTGTCGCCGCGAACGCTGAAACGCCTGGCCACAGCCAGGCGAGA
>JAKAXI010000007.1 GCA_021816665.1 Bacillota bacterium
GTTGGTTGATCGGTAGGCCAGTTGAGTTCCACCCGCCATGGGTCACCCGCCAGCAGCAGTGATTCTGCGAAGGACAGCCGGTGCGCTAAGACTAAGCACATCACATTGGTTTTATACGAGGAGGTTCATTGATGCAGCACCCGTACTTGACCGACGAACACCGAATGTTTCGTAATGCACTGCGGAAGTTTCTTGAGAGAGAAGCAGTTCCAAACTTTAACCAATGGGAAGCTGATCACGCGGTTCCGCGGTCCTTTTGGCGCAAGATGGGCGAACAAGGTTACCTAGGCCCCACAGTGCCAGAAGAGTATGGCGGGGCTGGCGCGGACTTTGCCTACTCGGTCGTCATCGGCGAGGAACTGGAGCGAGTTGGGAGTGGTCTGACAGGTATCGGTCTGCACAACGACATCGTACTGCCCTACCTTCTCTCTTACGGAACCGAGGAACAAAAGCAGAAGTGGTTGCCAAAGTGTGTGACGGGGGAAATAATCACCGCCATCGCCATGACGGAACCCGGAGCCGGGTCGGACCTCGCTGGCATCCGCACGACAGCCGTGCGTGATGGCGACAGCTACGTTCTGAACGGCCAGAAGACGTTTATTACGAACGGGATCCAGTCGGACCTCGTGCTCGTCGTCTGCAAAACGGACCCGCAGGCGAATCCACCGCACAAAGGCATGAGCTTGATTTGGGTGGAGCGCGGCACACCTGGCTTTGAACGGGGCAGACGCCTGGAGAAGGTCGGGCAGCACAGCCAGGACACCGCTGAACTGTTCTTTGACAACTGCCGTGTGCCGGCGTCGAATCTGCTTGGCGAACAAGGCCGAGGATTTCAGTACCTTACGGAGAAACTGCAGCAAGAGCGGCTGGTCGTCGCGATCGCGGCGCAGGTTGCCGCGGAAGAGTCGTTGCAGGAGACGATTGCCTACGTCAAGGAACGCAAGGCGTTTGGACAGCCGATCAGCAAGTTTCAAAACACCCGCTTCACAATTGCAGAACTCGCCACAAAAGTGGAACTGGGGCGAGCATTCCTCGACCAGCTCATCGTGCGCCACATGGCGGGGGAAAACGTTGTCACACAGGTGTCAATGGCGAAGTTCTGGCATACAGACATGGCAAAGGAAGTGATTGGAGAGTGCCTGCAGCTGCACGGCGGCTACGGGTACATGGAGGAATACACGATCGCGAGGCGCTACCGGGACATCCCGGTGATGGCCATTTACGCGGGCACGAACGAGATCATGAAGACCATCATCGCGAAGAACCTCGGGCTTTGACCGATACGGGGACGGACCGGCTGAGGCGCTTGATGGAAGGGCAAACGGGCGCCAGCCGAGCATTCTCGGTGAGCGCCTAGCCACACGTTCCCGTCAGCTCAGCCCGGGGAGTCCAGACGTCAGCGGAGCAGGGACGAGACCGCGCTGTTTGCAAATGGCGAGCACTTGCTGCAGTTGATTGTACCCCCCCGGCTGCCAATGCAACAACACCGTTTTGTTGACGTCGCCATAAGGTGGACGGCCGACGATGGGAGTCACTCCCAACCACTTCTGGTCATCGATGACGGGCTGATGCCACTGGTAGACCCTGTCACATAGTAGACGTAGGCTGCGGACACTGCGTTTCGCAGTCCGCCAAATTTTGCGCCAGGACAGCGATTTCGATGCCAAAGAACGGTATGGTAAGATGAGGCATTGAGCCTCTTGGCTCCGGCGAGAGCTGCACAAGTCGGCTGTGCGCAATCAGATGAAAGAGAATGGAGTGGAGGTACTTCACATGTCTCAGACGACGAATACAGAAACAAAGGTTGCTTTGCTGGAGGAACTCACTACGTTCGATGAGTCAGACTTGGCCATGGCGCTGCATGCCGCGAAGGCCTCCAAACGTGCACGAGAGCGCACGGTTGGGTCGTACTTCTTGCATGAGTTTCTTGGGGAACACAGAAAAGTGGAAGATGGACAGGCGACGCTTACGTTGGATGTCAAGGACTGGATGATGAACCCGGGCGGTATATTGCACGGCGGCGTCATGGCGTTCTTGTGCGATAACACGCTCGGTATGGCGAGTTTTCTCAATCAACAGCGACCCGGGGTGACCGTAGACCTCAATGTGCGTTACCATCTGCCTGTGACAAGCGGCGTCATTACCGGTCGTGGAACCGTCGTATCGAGTGGATCACGGATCAACTCCGCTCGCAGCGACGTGTTTGACGAAGCAGGGAGGCTCGTGGCATCTGCGACAGGGACGTTCTACCACGTGAAGCGGTAGGCGGTCAGACGACCGCCTACACGATTCAGCGTTCTAGTGTATAGGGGATGCCGTCCGCAGCAGGTGCTGTGCTCCGGCCGACAAGTCCGGCGAGGGCGAGCACCGTGAGGGCGTAGGGCAGCATCGACAACAGGTCAGTCGGGATGACGTTTCCCTGCAGCACGTCGGCAAGCGATGTTGCGAAGGCGAACAGCATGGCGGCGCCAAACGCGCCGTATGGAGTCCACTTCCCGAAGATCATGGCGGCCAAGGCAATGTAGCCACGGCCGTTTGTCATGTTCACGTCAAAACTGTTGAGGATGCCGATCGACAGGTAGGCACCGCCAATGGCAGACAGAACGCCACCGATGATTACGCCTGTGTAGCGTAGCCGCCACACATTCAGGCCAAGCGTGTCCGCTGCGAGCGGGTTTTCGCCGACAGCGCGCATGCGCAGGCCAAGCCTTGTGTGGAACAAGAAGTAGTGTGCGGCGATGACGAGTGCCAGCATGACGTAGACAAGCACGCTCTGCTGGTGAAAGAACCAGCCAAGCACCGGCACGTTCGCGATCGCTGGAATCGTGATGTTGGGCAAAGACGGTGTCGATGTCGGAGTGCCGTTGTAGCCAAAGATCGTGTTGAGCAAAAACGCCGTGATCCCGGCGCCGAAAATGTTGATGGCCATGCCGAGCACGACTTGGTCGGCGGCAAGCCGAATCGCCGCCCATGCAAACACCCAGGCGATGAGGGCGCCTGCGACCATCGCCGCCAGCAGACCCAACCAGGCGCTCCCGGTCCAATGTGAACAGGCGGCTGCAAAAAACGCGCCGATGAGCATAATGCCTTCCATGGCAATATTCACGACGCCTGTCCGTTCTGAAAAAGTGCCGCCAAGTGCCGGCAAGGCAAGCGGTACTGCGAGAGACAGTGTACCGGCCCAAAGCTGTGGACTTGCGAGAAAACTCACGCCAGTGTTCCTCCTTCCTGCGCGTCGTGCGCACGCCCTTGACTTCTGCGTCTACGGACCCAACCGATGAAGACGGGGATGAGTCGTTCCGCAGCAACAAAGAAGATGATAAGGCCCGTAAGTACGTCGGTCAGGCTCGATGGCACGCCGGACACTTGCTGCATGTTCTGTCCGCCTGTGTTCAAGGCGGAGAAGAAGATGGCGGCCAGAATCACGCCGAAGGGGTTGTTGCGCGCAAGCAGCGCGACGACGATGGCTGTGTAGCCGTACTGCGACGTAAAGCTGTCGTTCAACTGGTACTCAACGCCGAGCATCTGCAGCCCGCCGGCGAGCCCTGCAAACACGCCCGAGATGCCAAGCGCCAAAATGGTATACAGCGGAACGCGCATGCCAGCGTAACGCGACGCACGCTGATTAAACCCGATGGACCGAATCTGAAACCCAAAAGTTGTCTTCTTCAGCAGCAGCCAAGCTACGATGGCGGCTGCGATCGCGATGTAGATGCTGACCGACAACTGTGCCTGTTTGACCGCGGTGATGGGCAACGCAGGCAAGAGGTGCGTGTTGTTCGCGATGGCCGGGGACTCTGGAATGTATCCCTTCAGGCGCATCGGCGCGTTTGGCTCTTCAATCATGTACTCCACTAGGAAGATCCCGATGTAGCTCATCATCATCGTCGTAATGACTTCGTGGGCGCCGACGTACGCCTTCGTGAGGCCTGGAATGACGCCGCCCCACAGGCCGCCTGCAATCATACCTGCAATCAGTGCGAGGATGATGTGCAAAACACTTGGCAGCTGATTGAAGTGATAACCGACCCAGACACTGGCCATGGCGCCAACCCAGTACTGACCCTCAGCACCGATGTTGAACAGGCCTGCACGAAACGCGATCGCGATACCGAGCCCAATCACGAGCAGCGGTACGGCACCAGTCAGTGTGCTACTTAAGTTGAACAAGGTGCCAAAGGCGCCGGTGATGAGCGAGCCGTACACGGTAAGCGGGTTGTAGCCGATGAGACTGACAATAATTCCGCCGATGACGATGGCGATGGCGGACGCCACGATTGGCGTACCAATCCCGCGTAGGGCACTCCTCCACACGTTGTTCATGACTGCCCCCCCGTTTCCTTGGGACTCGACGGCGCCGAACTGCTGGTCTCAGTCCCAACTGCCAATGGCATTCCGTCTTCCGGGTGAATCCCCGTCATTAGCAGTCCGAGTTGTTCGCGTGTTGCGCTTGGACCATCGACAATCTCCAGCAACTGACCGTCGTGAATCACGCCGATGCGGTCGGACAGGCTCATGATTTCGTCGAGTTCTAGCGACACGAGGATAATTGCTTTGCCGGAATCGCGCAGTTTCAACAGTTCGCGGTGGATGCCTTCGATCGCGCCAACGTCTAGTCCACGCGTCGGCTGGGCGACGATAAGCAGGCTTGGATTGCGGCCGACTTCACGCGCCAGAATGACTTTCTGCTGATTGCCTCCAGACAGTTCACCGGCTTTTCTGGACGCGTTCGGAGGCCGGACGTCAAAACGTTTGATCAAACTTTCCGCGTAGACACGCGCAGCCGAGGCCCGAAGCCAGCCACCGCTCGAAAACGGCTTGCGGCGGAAGTCACGCAGAATGGTGTTCTCAACAAGGTCAAAGTCAAGTACCAATCCATCTGCTTGTCTGTCCTGAGGGACATAGGCAATTCCGGATTGAGTTCGCTTGGCTGGGGACAGGCGAGTGATATCCTGTCCATTGAAACGGACAGTTCCACCGACCACTTTGGCGAGGCCAGCGATGGCGTCGACGAGTTCAAACTGGCCGTTGCCGTCAATTCCCGCGATGCCGAAGATTTCACCCGCCCGCACCGAAAATGACACGCCTTTTACGCGTTCGTGTTTGTCGTGCCCTTGTACGGATACGTTCTCGACATCGAGCACGGATGCTCCAGCGTTCAGCGGCTGCTTGTCGATCCGCAACACCACGTCGCGACCCACCATCAGGTTGGCGAGTTCTTGCGAGGTCGTACCTTTGACTTGCACAGATCCGACCGTCTTGCCGGCACGCATGACTGTGACGCGGTCCGCGATGTCGCGGACTTCGTCGAGCTTGTGACTGATGAAAAGGACCGGGATGCCTTGGTCTTTGAGGTGACGCACGACGACAAACAGTTCCTCCGTCTCTTGCGGTGTCAGCAGGGCTGTCGGTTCGTCGAGAATGAGCAGTTTCGCTTCGCGGTAGAACGCTTTCAGGATCTCCACGCGTTGTTGCAGACCGACTGTGAGAGAGCCAATTTTGACCGTTGGGTCGACCGTCAGCCGGTACTGCTCCGACAATGCCCGAACCCTTCGGATGGCCTCTTTGCGGTCGTAACGAAAACCGCCTGGTTCATCGCCAAGGACGACGTTGTCCGCTACGGTCAGGGCCGGGATCAGCATGAAGTGCTGGTGAACCATGCCGATGCCGGCGCGTATGGCATCGCGCGGGCTGTTGAAATGAACAGGTTTGCCTTCTAACCGGATTTCTCCACTGTCCGGTTGATAGAGTCCGTAAATCAGTTTCATCAGGGTCGACTTGCCTGCGCCGTTTTCACCTAAAATAGCGTGAACCTCGCCCTGACGGAGGGTGAGGTCAACGTGATCGTTTGCGATGACCCCTGGAAAAGCCTTGGTCAGGCCCGCGACTTCAAGGAATGCGTCCATGCTTCGCCCCGCCTACAGTTTTTTCGATCGGGGAAACGAGAATTCGCGGCTGTATGTACCGCGGTGCAAAAAGGGGAAGACGACCCCATCCGTCTTCCCCCGTGTTGGAGCACAAAGCCTTATTTCCCAGTTGGGATGTTCGGTGAGACCGTGATAGCACCGCTCTTGATCTGGGTCGCCAACTGGTTGACCTGCTGGACGATCGACTGAGGTACAGTGCTGGTCGGTGGCGCGATGCCGACACCGTTGTTCGAGAGGTCAAAGGTCTGTACGCCACTCTTGAACTTGCCCTGCTGGGCTTCCTTGATGACGTCGTAGGTCGCTGTGTCAACAGCCTTGAGGGCGCTCGTGATGACGGTCTGCGGTGCCAGGTAGTTCTGGTTCGCGTCGACACCGATGGCGTATACCCCAGCGGCTTTGGCTGCGTTGATCGACCCGGTACCGGTGCCGCCAGCAACTGGGAAGATGATGTCCGCACCCTTTGCGATCTCGTCCTTAGCCAACTGCTGACCGGTCGCCTGATCTGTAAAGCTGTTGGCGTAGTTGAGGATGATTTTTACGCCTGGGTCAACCTTCTGTGCGCCCTGGTAAAAGCCAGCGATGTAGGAAGTGACAGGCGGGATATTCTGACCACCAATAACGCCAAGGACGTTTTGGCCGTTGATGCCCTTGATGCCGTGTTGCTTCTGCATCAGTCCAGCCATAGCACCGACGAGGTAACCGCATTGTTGCGTATCAAAGATAGCGGATACGACGTTCGGACGGTCTGTGATCGGATCATCGATGATGAGGAACTTTGTGTTTGGATATTCTTTCGAGACCTGTTCGACAGCTTGTTGCATCAGAAAGCCAACCGCGATGACCAAGTTGTCCCCGTTCTGGGCGAACCGCGTCAACTCAGGTACATAGTCAGAAGCGGCTTGCGACTGTACGACTTCACCCTTCACACCGAGCTGGGATTCAGCCTTTTGCAGGCCTACATAAGCGAGGTGGTTGAAGCTGTGGTCGTTCAAACCACCGGTGTCCGTGACAAGTCCGACTTTAAATGTGGTAGCGCTTGGGTTGCCACCCGTACCGTTCGCTGTCTTGGTGCCGCCAGCGGTATTATTGGTTGCGGCGCCGCAACCAACGACGAGTGTCGACAGTGCAACCATGGCGCCCAGTCCAACTGCCCATTTTCTTGTGCTCACAGGATTTCCCCCTTTTGTCTTGTCAACAGCTTGTCCCAGACGCCCAACTGCTGACCCGTGCAAACGATGTCGATTCGTGGAATCAACCAGGCTAAAAATAGCACAAATGCAGTCCGTACGCGAACTTTCTACAGGGGTATGCACTTAATAAAATTCGACACGTTCAAGTGTTCACGAACGGCGCTGGAAACATGCGGGTGAGTTTGGACTTGGTCCGGGCGGCGAGGTAAAATCCCCATGTACGACTCTGGGTGAGGGGGGGGATTGTGCTCTATGCATCGACATGTCGTTGTAGTTGGAGGCGCGAACGTCGACGTCAAAGCGCGTATCTTACACGAGACAGCTTTCTCGACAAGCAACCCAGGAACTGTCTGGAGGACGTCCGGAGGAGTGGGGCGCAACATTGCCGAAAATCTCGCCGTACTCGGTACATCGGTTTCTCTGATTGCTCCGCTTGGCACAGATGAACCGGGCCAGTTTATTCGACGACGGCTGGAGCAAGTGGGCGTGGACACGACATATCTGGTCGAACTCGAAGGCCAAAGCACTGGCACGTACGTCGCCGTGATCAACCGCCGCGGCGAACTTGAAGTTGCGGTGTCCGATATGACGGTGCTTGACCACTTCACTCCAGAACACCTTCGTTCGGTGAAGCACGCCTTTGTCGGGGCTGGGGTTGTCAGCCTTGACGCTAACTTGTCGACAGAAACGTTGCGCGCGGCGATTGAGATGGCTGAAGAAGTCGGAGCAGTCACTGTCGCCGATCCGGTCTCGGTTTCTAAGTCCCGTCACCTGCTCCCGCTCTTGCAGCGGTTGACGCTGCTCACACCGAGCAGGGACGAACTTGCAGCCATGACAGGCATGACTGTCCAGTCGCAAATGGACGTGGCTGCGGCAGTTGAGGATTTGCACAGTCGAGGCGTGCGGCATGTTGTCGCAACGCTCGGCGACGAGGGTGTGTGCTACCTCACGGATGACGAGAAGCCAGCGTTTGCGCGCGCACAAGCTGCTCACGTCGAAGACGTTACAGGTGCGGGGGACGCATTTACCGCCGGTTGTATAGACGCGCTGCTTCGGGGCGAGTCGATTGCACAGGCGGTCGTTCGTGGCCAAGAGTTGGCAGCGCATATTGTTGCCTCCAAGTCGTCTGTTTTAATGAGAGAAGGGCAGTGAGAACTTTGCAGAAGAATTACCTGACTTTTACCGATGAGGTTCGGGAGGCGCTTGCCGAAAAGCGACCCGTTGTAGCGCTCGAGACAACGATTGTGACGCACGGGATGCCGTACCCGCAGAACGTGGAGACGGCGCGTTTGGTCGAGGAAACGATTCGCAGGGCTGGAGCGACGCCAGCGACCATCGGCGTGTACAAAGGCGCCATCCACGTGGGCATGTCTGTGGATGAATTGGAGTGGCTCGCTGAACAGACAGACGTGATTAAGGCAAGCCGCCGTGATTTGCCCGCTGCTTTGGCGCTGGGACAGACGGCATCTACGACGGTGGCGGCGACGATGATGGCTGCCCGGTTGGCGGGCGTACGGACTTTTGTCACCGGGGGCATCGGTGGTGTGCACCGCGGCGCTGAGCGAACGATGGACATTTCTGCCGACTTGACGGAACTGGCTCACACGGACGTCATTGTCGTCTGTGCTGGAGCGAAGGCGATTCTCGACATTGGACTCACGCTCGAAGTCCTCGAAACTCTCGGTGTTCCTGTCCTTGGCTATCAAACCGCCCGTTTCCCCGCATTTTACACGCGTGACAGCGGGTACCCGGCGCCAACACCGGTCGACTCGGCAGAGCAGGTTGCGGACATTGCCCGCGTCAAGTGGGACCTTGGCTGGCAGGGTGGCATTTTGGTTGGCAATCCGATCCCCGCCGAGCACGAGCCCGACGAGGCCTCGATCCGCGAAGCGATTGGTCAGGCACTGGCAGCAGCCGATGAGCAGGGAGTCACCGGTAAGGACGTGACGCCTTTTCTTCTGTCGGCGCTGGAACGGGGGACGGCTGGGCAGTCCTTAACGGCTAACATTCGGTTGATCGAGCACAACGCCAAGGTGGGTGCCGAGATCGCCAAAGCCTACCAATTAACAGAGACGTAAACGATTGGAGACGACGGCGACGGCGCACACGATGAACTGTCGTCGGGCAGGTTCTATGTCTGTGCATTTCGTGATACAGTAGGCATGAGAATCCAAATATTCAAACGCACTCCGGGGATGGGCGATGTCGACCGACTGGTCGGTATACTATGTGCCAAGCGGCGCGGGAGGGGCGCGGACATGCGGGAATCGGTGATCACGACAAGTACGCGTGGATTACGAATGGACGTTTTGCCTTACCGGTTGTACAAAAAGGCGAAGAAGCTTGGGATCTGGAACCCCGAAGACATTGACTTCTCGCAAGACCAAAAGGACTGGACAGACACTACGCCGGAAGGAAAAACGAGACTTTTGCGGTTGGTGTCGATGTTCCAGGCTGGGGAGGAAGCGGTCACTCTGGACTTGTTGCCACTGATCATGGCGGTGGCCAAAGAGGGCCGCATTGAAGAGGAGATGTTCCTCACCACGTTTTTGTTTGAGGAGTCAAAGCACACCGAGTTTTTCCGACTGTTTTTGAATGCCATCGGCGCCAAGGAAGACCTCTCACATTTTCATAGTGAACCGTATAAAAAGGTGTTCTACGAGTTGTTGCCGGAGGCGATGGGCCGCCTCGTCACCGATACGTCACCGCGAGCCATCGCGGACGCTTCCGTGATCTACAACATGTTTGTAGAAGGTGTATTAGCCGAGACCGGGTACTGGTCGTTTTATCAGAGCCTCGCCAAGTTTGGGAAGATGCCGGGTTTGATACAAGGGATCGAGTATTTGAAGAAAGACGAGTCACGCCACATTGCGTACGGGACATTTTTGCTGCAGCGCCTGATCGCCGAAGACTCCTCACTGTACGACTATGTCCAGGAGCGCATGGCGGAACTGGCTCCGTACGCGATGGCGATTAACGAAGTCGGGGTGGCGGACAGCGACCCGAATGACCCGATGTACGTCCGACCAGAAGACGTTATGGCCTTTACGGCGAAGCAACTGTCGCTGCGGATGGAGAAACTGGCACGGGCCAAGAACAAGTCGATTGAGGAATTGTACCAGACGTCTGAGGAAGCAATGGGCGTTCTCAGTTGAGTCGGTGTGAGGCCCACAGAACCTCCACGTACTGAACACGCCAAGATAGAAACATCCGGCGCCACGATATACGGTGGCGCCATTTTTGTAGACGACAGGCCTCAGACGTTGAGTGCCTCAAGTGCCTGTTGAAGTGTCGCTTTTGTCGTAACTTTGCCGTGGAGGCTAATGCCCATCGTGATCATCGTATTGGCGATCTCCGGCCGAATACCCGTGATTGTCGCCTCACAGCCGAGTAACGAGATCCCGTCGATGATCCGGAACAGGTGACTGACCACTGCAGTATCGAGGAATGCGACGCCGGACACGTCGATCACGATGTGTTCAAGACGCAAATCTGCGATCTGCCGCAAGGCTTTCTCCTGAATCTGCTTCGCTCGGTGCGTGTCCACTGTGCCAACCAGTGGCAGAATGGCGACGTTTTTGGCAAGCGGAATGACGGGGACAGAAAGCTCGTCCAGCGCTTCGCGGTGCGACTGTAATACATCGTTGCGATACTCGAAGTAGCTTGCGAAGTAGTGCGTAATGTAGCGGTCGAGCGGGTTGTTGATTCTGCGCTCGAGTTGGAACGCTTCCTCAGTCGTGATCGCTACGTGTCGGTGGTATTCGTAGAGGAACTCCCAGAGGGTGTGCCGGGAGCACTCTATAAGTTCGAACAATAGTGCGACGGGATAATCCTCTTTACCGGCCGTGCGGCCTGAGCTCTTGGCGAGGACGATCAGTTGATTGACGTTGCCCTCCATCAGGAGCTTAATCAGTCCGTCGATGGTGTTGTACATGTCGTCGAGCGATGCGCCTTGGCTGTTCAGATAGGAGATGACCGTTGTCGCGCTCGTGCTCACTGACTTTTGGAATGCCTGGCGATTGGCCTCATAGAACTGCCAGAAGGTTTGATTGGATTGGTATTCCAACTCCATGGCCATACCTCCTACGTTTTCCACGCCGGACATTGGGAACTCAAGCACAAACGACGTGCCGCGTCCGGGTGCACTTTGGACTTGAATCGTGCCACCGTGTTGATGCATGGTTGAATAGACTTGTGCCATCCCCATACCGGTGCCGTCATCTTTGGTGGAGAAAAAGGGCGTACCGAGCATGTCCAACGTCTCCTTGGACATGCCGACGCCGGAATCTTCGATGACCACTTGTATGGAATGTCCCACCCGCTGATGACGCAAGACGATGTGCCCTTCGGTTTGAACGGCTTCAAAGGCGTTTTTCAGCAGGTTGAAGAACGTCTTTTTCAGTTGGTTGCGTTTGCCGAAGATTTTGCAGTCAGTATCCGCGAAATGCTTGTCCACAGGCACGCGGTAGGCCTGGTTTTGAAATAGGTAGAGGGCAAACTCCAGTTCCTCAAACAGGCTGACCGGTGTGAACGGTTCACTTACGGTATCCGGTTTCGCCACTTGCAAAAGTTCTTGCACAATGTTGATCGCGCGGTCCAACTCCGTTTGTGCCACATCGACGTACGGATGCGGAGCATCTTCTTGCAATAGTTGCAGAAAGCCCTTCACGGCGGTCAAGGGATTGCGGATTTCGTGTGCAACGCCGGCTGCCATTTGGCCGATGTGCGCGAGGTGTACCACACCTGAGGAGGCGGGATTGGTCATCTTATGGACTTCTTGTTCCTGCGGCTTTCTTCCGCCCCAGTGACTCCCGTTTGCTTGCGACAATTTTGCTCCCCTTTTCTGACGTCTGAATCGAAAAGGTGTCCATCAACCGCTGTACGCCTGCGAGTCCGAGTCCGAGTCCGCGAGAAGACGAGACCCCATCAGCCCTCAGTACATCCTGCAGCAGGTCAGGAAAACCTGGGCCTCCGTCTGTGACGGTGATCTGAATTTCGCCTGACAGTATTTCGCACGTAAACTCACCGGATCCGTTTGCGTGCACAACGACGTTTCGCGTGAGCTCGGCGACACTGACCAGGACCATTTGCTGTTGCATCTCATCGAGTGCCATACCGAGCATCATGCGGCGGGCGACTGCGACCGCCATGTAGACGTCCTCTTCACGCTCAATGGACACATGCTCTTTCAACTTAGACCTCTCTCTTTTGAAGGGAGAATTCTCACAATATCGGCGTCGGCAATTGCCGACGCCGCTGACAGTGACTTTGGGCTAGAGATTAGCGAATTAGGCGAGTGACCCCATTGGGTCCCAAGGGTTGAGTTTCTTTGGTTCTTGTTCCAGGGCAGTCAATAGATTCTCAGGGAGGTGTTTCCGGTGAACGACGATCTGATACATGAACTCGTCAAACCAACGGTCGCTCATCACGAAAAACCCGTCTTTGCCGAGCTTCGAACCCCAGCTGTTCTCCACTTTCCAACGGTTCGGCGCACCGTCGGCCAAGTTGACGCCGGTCAGAACCATCGCGTGTGTCATCAGACTTTCACCGTAGTCGAGTCGCTGTGCCTTTGTCATCTGCAGAGACGCATCGATCGCGTTCTCGTAGTCGTAAAGGTCTGTGTCGAGAATTCCGTCGTCGCGTGAACGCATCTGACCGACATCGCAGCCAAACCACACAGGTTCACCTTCGAGGAGTTGTGCAAGTGCCAGTTGCTTGAAGGCAACGATATCCACGTTCAGGTACAGAACCGGGCGACCGCCTTCGACGTTACCTAGGTACTGTACCGTGTAAGTACGCCCAAACGGTTTGTCGGCTGTCGGCGCATTGATCACGCTGACGTAGTCCGTCAAGTTGATTTTTGCATATTTCTGCACGAAGGCCTGCGGTGTGAGTTCGGTGTCACGGTGGAAGATGCCGTCGAGGTCGCGGTACTCAAAGTCAAACGACTTCGGCGGTTCGCCGAGGAAGTAGCACAACATGCGGTAAAAGTCGGCGAGGACACTCTGCTTGTAGCTCTGCAGGTCGTCCTGCGATGCACCCGTATTGTGCTTGTCGCGCAAATGCGCGGCTGCCTGGCGCAACTTCAGGGTGAGCAGTTCGTTCATCTGCCGAGACCGACCGCTGTGGTAAGTTTCTGGCATCACCCACTGCGGCACGACACCGTACTTTTCGACCAAGTTGACAAACATATCCCACTGTCCGCCGTCCTGAAGGGGGGCCTGTAGCAACCACTGTACAATTCGGCTGTCGGTCGCCTCGTCTTTGGTATCCATGATGCGTTCGAGGAAGTAGTTTGCTTTCTCAAATTTGTCCCAGAACATCTGGTAGGTCTGGGAGAGTTCGAACGGCTTCACGTGGTTGGTGCGAGCAATCTCCGTTCGGAGTGTGTTGAGGCCCGCGAACAACCAGCAGCGACCGCTCTGTTTTTGGTCCGTGATCGGACCCGTTTCGATCTCGTTCGAAAACGTAAACTGCATCTGAACGAGAGAGTCGCGGTTCGTCGCAACTCCTTCAATACCGCTTTTCGTAATCGCATTCATTCGTGCGCGGTTAATCGGGGACTCGCGAAATGCGCTCGAAACTTCCTCCAAAAATGCTGGGGAAATCGTCCCGGTGTTGATGGAACTCGGGGATATCGCCACTTAGACCGCTCCCTTCGATGAATTTCGAGAAATGCACTTCGATTATAGCGCACCTATGGAAGCTGCGACGAGAGGACAGCGCATGTATCTTTCAGAAGAGTGACCACGGGCGACGACGGTGACGTGTCGAGGTGGCCGAGAATGCCAACCACTGTGACGGTCGCTGCGATGTCACCCCCCTGATGAAACACTGGGCACCCCACCGTAGCAATGCCTGGTAGCAGACTCTCCTCTGTTGTTGCGTAGCCTCGCCGGCGGATCAGCGACATTTCTGCTTCGTAATCGGGGCGTGACACACCAAACTCTACGAGTTCCCGGCTTACGATTTGTGCCGTCGCAGATTCCGGGAGGTAAGCCAAAAACACCTTGCCGCCTGCAGATTTGAGGGCGCTGACCTGTGCGCCAACGCGGATGCCAACGTTGACTGCACGCTGACTCTCTACCCAATGCAGGTAGTACGGACCTTGTTCCGTCCACACGGATAGTGCCACAGTTTCATTCAGCCGTTCTCGCAACCGCATCAGCATCGGCCTTGTCTCATTGCGCATGTCGAAGCGGCGTACGGCCGTCAGCCCAAGCGTCATCGCCTCGCGGCCGACCGTGTAGCGAAGTGCGCTGTCTCGACGGATGAATCCCGTGCGAAACAGGCTGGTCAGATACCGGTGCAGCCGACTCTTGGACATTCCGACCTGGTCTGCAATTTCACCGATTGAGAGCGGCTCGTCCGCTGTCCCAATGACTTTTAGAATTTCGATGCCAATTTCTACAGACTGAATCCCGAGACCGTTCATGTCGAGGGGGTCCGGCAAATGGCTCACTCCCGTTCAAGGATGGTTATTTTTCACTTTACAATTCAGAAAGTTCATGCTAGCGTTTTTGTTGAGTTAAATATAAGTAAACCATATTTACCAATAGTAAACAAGGGGCGCTTTTACTTCATCCCGGAGAGGAGTTGCAGAGGTTTGAGTGAAGGCACAGTACAGGTTGACTTTCTTGTCATTGGCGGGGGGATTGGCGGTCTGACGGCCGCACTGGCGGTCGCGCAAAGTGGGCGCCATGTGACTGTGTTGGAACAGGCGCCTCAGTTTTCGGAGATTGGAGCGGGTCTGCAACTCGCACCCAATGCCATGCGAGTGTTACATCGGTTAGGGCTGTACGAGTCGATTGCTGACTTCGCCTGGTTCCCGAAACGACTGGTATTGATGAATGCGAGGAACGCCCGTGAGCTAAGCGCGCTGGACCTCGGCGATGCGTACCGTGCGCGTTACGGATTTCCTTATGCCGTGATGCACAGGGCCGATCTGTTAAACCTGCTGGTCCGGGCTTGCCAGTCTTCAGGGCAGGTTACTTTGCTCGCGGACCAGGAAGTCGTATCGACAGATCCATCCTCCGACGGCGTCAAAGTCACAGTCAAAGGCGGAACGACGTACGTGGCGAAGGTCGCGATCGGAGCTGACGGATTGTGGTCACAAACGCGAAAACGCCTGAGCGACGATGAGCCTGTGACTGCTCACTACGTGGCCTATCGCGGAACAATTCCGATTGGTGAGATTGCTGATTACGCACGGATGGACGACGTGGTGATGTGGATTGGTCCCGGCATGCACTTCGTGCAGTACCCGGTCCGCAGAGGCGAGTTGTACAATCAGGTCGCAGTCTTTGAGAGTCGTCGCTTCAAACCAGACTCAGATGACTGGGGTACCCCGGAGGAACTTGATGAAGCCTACAGTGTCTGTTGCCCGCAGGTGCAGCACGCTGCAAAGTTCATGCAGCGTCACCGTCGCTGGCCGATGATCGACCGCTTACCGATCCCGAACTGGGTCAACGGGAGGTTGGCGTTGCTCGGGGATGCGGCTCATCCGATGCTACAGTACATTGCACAAGGCGCGTGTCAGGCGATTGAGGACGGTGCCGCTCTCGCAGCCGAGATCGACCGCGATGCAAGCGACCTCGACTCGGCTCTCCACCGCTACGAGGCACGCCGGACCGTGCGGTCTGCTAGCATCCAGAATGCAGCGCGCACGTTCGGCCAGATCATTCATACGGACGACCCGACCGCGTCTTTATTGCGCGATTCTCTGCTGACTACGCGGGCGGCGGACGATTACCGCTTCGTCGACTGGATTTATGCGCACGATGCTACAACTGGCCACTCCGTTCTATCAGACGAGGCCCCAGTCAAGATACGGCGCTAGA
>JAKAXI010000291.1 GCA_021816665.1 Bacillota bacterium
GCGGTGTCGCAGTCAGCCTGCCGAGCGTCGACAGCTTTATCGCCGCGCACCACATCAAGCCGCAGTGGGACGCGCGTGACGAGGCGCCGTGGTACACGTGGACAGATTCGAGTGGCGTCACGCACACCGTCTACTACGAGAACAAACAGAGTACCAACGCAAAGCTTGCTTTGGCAACGATGTACGGGATCCGCGGGATCGCCATCTGGCGGGCTGGCCTTGAGAACGCACCGGTGCTCAGCGCGCTGCAGGCGTATGCTCATAAGCAGTGAGCTCAAGTCACGACGACTCGCGGGGCAAACTCGGGCATACGCTTACAGTTCGTGAGCTAAAGTCAGGATGACCGATGCCTGCGTTGCAGCCATTTCCGCGAAAAAGGCTGGACATGCTATCATAAGGACAACCATTTTCGAATTGGAGGGACTTGGATGCGCAAGGTCGGGTTGTGGGCGGCGTCCCTCGCTGCCGTGACATTCCTCACGGTGGGGTGCGGCGCTGCCAACTCTACAGGCAACACCAGCGGCGGGAGTACTGCTGTAAATAACACAGCGACAAGCGGAAGCCAGGCTGGTGCAAACAGCACCGGGAATACCGCAAACACCGCCGGAAACAGCACAGCGAACACCAGCACAACCGCTGCGAACTCGACCGGCGGCGTCTCCAACGGCAAGACCGGCCAGGCACAACGCTGGACCGCCATGCCGAAGATGACGATTAACCCGAACAAGCAGTACACGGCGGTCGTACAGACCAACTACGGAACCTTCACGATGGACCTGTTTGCCAAGAAGTCGCCGATCACGGTGAACAACTTCGTGTTCCTGGCCAATCACGCCTTCTACAATGGCGACACCTTCTTCCGCATCATCAAGAACTTCATGATTCAGACTGGCGACCCGAACAACAACGGAACGGGGGGGCCGGGATACACCATTCCGGACGAGCTGCCGCCGTCCGTTCCTTACACGGCGGGCGTAGTCGCAATGGCGAATACCGGGCAACCGCACTCTGGAGGGAGCCAGTTCTTCATCTGTACCGTCAACGACACGCAGAACCTGGCGCCGAACTACACAGAACTTGGTAAAGTCGTGAGCGGGATGTCTGTCATTGAGCAGATCGCGGCAATTCCCGTGACGGCCAACCCACAGATGGGCGGAGAGATGAGCAAGCCGTTGAAGAAGGCCGTGATCGAGAAGGTCACGATTCAAGTGAAATAGCCTCTGTCACAGCCCCGGGCGAATAAGCCCGGGGTTTGTTGACGAACCAGCTTGGGTTAGACTGATCGTTTGTGAAACCTGTAGTATAATAAGGGTTGTGAATAAATCCGAGTAAGAAGGGATGATTTTATGGGAAATACAAAGATCGCACAAAGCATCCTGGACCTTGTCGGGAACACCCCGCTCGTTCGTCTCAACAAAATCAGTGAGGAGACTGGCGCAGAAGTGCTTGCCAAGCTCGAGTACTTTAACCCCATGAGCAGTGTCAAGGACCGCATTGGCAAGGCGATGATTGAAGCTGCTGAAGCTGCTGGGAAGATCAACAAAGACACGGTCATCATCGAGCCGACGAGCGGCAACACAGGCATTGCGCTGGCGTTTGTGTGCGCGGCCAAGGGGTACCGCTGCATTCTCACGATGCCCGAGACGATGAGCGTTGAGCGACGCAAGCTCTTGAAGGCGCTTGGCGCAGAGCTCGTCCTGACCGAAGGTGCGAAAGGCATGAAAGGCGCCATCGCAAAGGCCACGGAGTTGGTGGAACAGACACCAAACTCGTTTATGCCGCAGCAGTTTGAGAATCCGGCGAACCCGGAGGTCCACCGCAAGACGACCGCCGAAGAAATCTGGAATGACACCGACGGCAACGTGGATATCTTCGTCAGCGGGATCGGCACAGGCGGCACCATCACCGGCATCGGTGAAGTGTTGAAGGAGCGCAAGCCGTCTCTGAGTGTCATCGCGGTGGAACCGACAGACTCGCCCGTGTTGTCCGGGGGCAACCCAGGCCCGCACAAACTACAGGGTATGGGCGCCGGCTTTGTGCCTGATGTGTTGAACACAAAAATTTACGACGAGGTCGTACAGGTGTCCGGCGACGCGGCGTTTGAGATTGCTCGGCGCGTGGCACACGAGGAAGGAATTCTGCTCGGCATCTCGTCTGGAGCGGCCATCCACGCAGCGTATGAGGTGGCAAAGCGGCCGGAGAATCAAGGCAAGACGGTGGTCGTGATTGCGCCAGACACGGGTGAGCGTTACTTGTCCACGCCGCTGTTTGAGAGCTGAGCGAAAACTTCAGGCAATCCTTCGGAAACGAAGTGGGCGCAAAACGACTCGAGCTTCAGAAAACGCCCCTGCCAGCTAGGTGTCCGGGCAGATGCGCACATCCGCTAGCGTGTGCGCATCCGCTTTTCCGGGACCCAGCGACTGGCAAGGGAAGTGACGACAACATTGACCTCACACGACCACCGACGTAGATACGACACGCCGACATCGCGATGTGTCAGTCTAAGCAAACCTGAGATGGAGCTTGTACACTGTATGTGCTAAGGGGTGTCTTTCATTTGTGGCAGTAAGGCAGGTGGTGGAGTCGTCACCAGCGAGGGCCTGACGTTTTACCGAGATGCTCAGCTCGACCAAAGCGGACCAAAAGCGATGGTCGTCCGTCAAGCCCGACGATCTCGTCGTCACGAACGATGATTTCGCGGTAAAATTGCTCTCGCAAGACGGATTTGTAGCGAACCCGGATTTTCAGGTTCGTTGAACAGGGGTCGGCGTGGAGGACAAGTTCCTCCGACTCGTTTGTGGCGATGTTGAGAAACGTCACACGTTGCTTTTCTTTGTAAGCCATATAGTAGGCCGGCCGACCGTTGACGTACAAGGTCAACTGGACGTCAATCGCTGGACCCTGCCCGTAGTTGCGCAATTTCACGTACACTGTTTTGCCATCAACCTGCACGTACTCCGGGTATACGAGAGGCTGCACGGAGTCGCGGCTGCCTCTGCGAACCTGATAGAGTGTAATCGCAGCGATGGCGATTGTGCCGACGGTGGACAGCGCGCTCGAGATCTCGAGCAAGCTCAGTGCCTTCAAGTCCAAGTCTCGACCCCCTTCAAGCCGTCAACAGTTATTCTATAGCGTAGCGGTTGAAAAATACGTCGGTATAGGGCCATCTCTTTTCGTCCACCTTAGAAAAACAGCCGAGGAGGGGTGCGATTTGGTGTGGTTGCTTGCGCTGTACGCCGCCCACAGCGTGCTCGTCTTGGCGCTCGCCCTTCGTTCTGTGTACCGTCCGACCAACGCTCTCGCTTGGGTCATC
>JAKAXI010000292.1 GCA_021816665.1 Bacillota bacterium
CCGGCGCTTGGGTGCCCACCGTGTGATTGTAGCGGCGTCTGCGGAAGAGGCGTGGCCACAAGTTCTGAGAGTTCTGCCAAGCCTGCAGACCGCATAGTCGTGAGCTTGATGGACATCTTTTGTTCTCGGGGAAGCGTGGATGTCGGATGGAAGTCCGAAATCCGCGCTTTTGCTTTGCTTGTGCGGCGACGGCTGCAGTTCGCAGCCCAAGTTGTGGTATGATCAGGCCCGGGGGGATGGCCGGAGATGAGTCGAAAAGCGAAGTTTGCTTTCTTTTTGGTTGCGCTTTGCACCATCATTAGCATGGGGTTGGGGAGCCTGCTTGCTGCGTTAGACATGATTTTTCCCTCAGTTGTGGCATTCATCGTTGCTGTCATCTGTCTAGTGGGCGGGTTTACGATGCGCCGACGTTTCCTGTAGGCGCGAAACTCGCGCGATCCCGGTAATCGGAGCGGGGGTGGACCGTCTTTGACACAAACGAATACGGAACGGCGACGCGTCCGCCAGTATATGTGGCAACTGATTGAGGTCGCGGCGCTCGTCGTGTTTTTGACCATCGTCGTGATTGTTTTTTCACTGACTTTCAGGTACATATTCCCGTTTGTCATCGGCTGGCTCTTGGCCATTCTGTTAACGCCCTTTGCCGCGGGACTCGAACGGTTGCGGGTACCGCGTATGGCAGCGGTGCTGATTGTCCTCGTTGGCGTTGTCATCTTGTTCCTCGCACTCTCTGGTTTTGTGTTTGTCGCGCTGTCTCGCGAAGCCACCGACCTGTTGTTGCGGGCGCCACACTACGTAGCCAACATGCAAAAATTCGTCCAAAAAGAAATTGTGGCCGGACAGACGTTCTTCCACGCACTGCCACCAAACGTCGCAAACGGGGTGGAGAGTACAGCGCTCAATGCAGCTGTGAACGTGGAGACGACGTTTCGCCACCTGGCGCTTCGACTGCTGAACTCAGTCACGCGCTTGCCAGACCTAATTTTCATCGCCGTGATCTCGTTTGTTGCCTCGTTCTTTATGCTTCTCAACCGCGAGCGCATGTACCGCAGTTTTCTCCACACACTGCCGCCGGGTTGGTCAGGAAAACTTCACGACGTCTTCCACGATATGATTCGCGCGTTCATTGGCACAATCCGTGCGCAAGTGTTGCTCATGACCTTGTCGGCAGCCTTGGGGATTGTCGGTATGTGGATATTAAATATCCCGTATGCGGTGATTCTTGGGCTGTTGTTTGGCTTAACGGGACTCGTACCCATTCTCGGGTCAGCGATTTTGACGGTTCCGTGGGCGATTGGTGCATTTGCATTCGGCGACACGAGCATGGGGGTTCGGGTGCTAATCTTGCAGCTGGTCATCTCCATCATCCGGCAGATCATTGAACCGCGACTGGTAGCGCAGAACGTCGGACTTGACACGTTGTCAACGCTGTTTGCTCTGTACGTAGGGCTGAAGGCGCTCGGTATTTTCGGCTTGTTCCTGGGACCGATTATTTTGATCGGTCTCAAATCCCTGCTGCGCGCACGGATCTTCCGCGGATTTTTTCCTGAAGAGGCAGAAGCGGGCGAAGATGTCCGACCAGAGGGTGAGAGCACATGACAGTCTCACTTGTGAGCACGCACTGGGACGGGACGGCGCACCGCGTCTGGCAGCGGGCAGAGCCGTACAGGGACGCTTGGAGTTTTCTAATCGAAGCAGGTGATCCTGTACTCGAAGCTGACGGCCGCGTGTGGTCCAGCCCGTATCCCGTAGTAGCTTGGTTCTGGCCAGACACTTTCTACCAAGTCTTTCTGCTGCAGAAGGACACCGGGCCAGAGTACTACTGTAACGTCATTACACCGCCGCAGTACGACGGTTTCACTCAAAGTGTTCAGTTTTGTGACCTCGATTTAGACGTTCGCGTGGATGTAAGTGGCGTGCGGGTTGTCGATGAGGATGAGTTTGAACAGCGGCTCGTAAACTACCCGTCTTCGCTCGTCGCGGCAGCGCTTGCCGCCAGGGACACACTTAAGAGTTTGGCAAATGCGCGTCAAGGCCCGTTTTCGGCCGCTGCGGCAGCGCGATTTGCTGCGGCAGCGGCGCGATAGAGAGCACGCCCGCTAGTCGTTGGCGTGTGCCCGGCCGTCGTCCTCGAGCAATTTACGTGCACGTTCCATGATGGCAAACAGTGCCTTGGAGTCCTGCTCCAACTGTTCCGGGGTCAGCGGCCCGTCGTCCACAATGGGGGCGCGTGTCAGCTTGGCCTCGAGGGTGCGGACGTGCTCTGTCAAACTGCGGCGCTCCGATTCGAGCGCTTCCACTTGCGACCGCAGTTTTTGGTACTGCTGGTCGTAAGTCTGGAGAAACGTAATAACTTCGCGCATGGAGTCGGACGAAGTCATCGTGGCCGGTTCAGCCGTAATGGCTGGACTGCTCACCGTGGTGCGAGCTTTGTGCTGCATTTTTCGAGCCCTCTTTGCCTCTTCAATCTCGTGCTTATAGTCCTTGCGCACGACACCGTTCCAACGGTATCCGCAGGCGGCTGCGGTTCTTCCTAGTTCAGCAGCAGCTTCTTCGAATGCGCGCAACTGTGTGCTGCCAGTGCGAATGTGTTCTAGCACCAGCGCGGACAGCCGTTCATCATCCTGCGGAGTCCAAGCGTCGGAGCGTGTCGCCCATTTTTCTACGCTTTGCACGACGTGACGCCTCCTCTGTGTCGGTACTATACTTTATTTCCAAGCTGTACGAGATTCATACAATCCCGTGCTGTGGGGCTCTATACCATGCTATGTTGCATGGGCGAGAACGTGACCAGAATCGTTGAAATTTCGTAGAAAGCAAGATCAAGTTTTGCAGTCTCTGTCAGTTTTACCCGAACAGGAGTTCGCTCTTAAACGTCGAATTTGTCTGTACGAGGAAGGTGAACGTAGTGCAGTTATCCGCGTTACTCGACGAATGGCAGAGTACGCCTGAGTTTGCTAGTCAAGTCACGGCGTGGCGCGTACAACCCGCGCGTCTGCCGCGCTTTCGCCCGGTGCCCGAGTGGATTCACAGAGACTTGCAGAGTGGGTTGCAAGGGCGTGGAATTAACCAGTTGTACAGTCACCAGGCAGAGGCTGCTGAAGTTGCGCGCGCCGGACGACACTTGATGGTTGTGACTCCGACAGCAAGCGGGAAAACTCTCTGTTACAACTTGCCCGTCCTCGATGCCATTTGCAAGAATTCTTCGGCACGAGCCCTCTACTTGTTTCCTACGAAAGCACTCTCTCAAGACCAAGTGGCTGAGTTGCAC
>JAKAXI010000293.1 GCA_021816665.1 Bacillota bacterium
CTGTAGTGTGCCGTTATCAGCCAAGCCCAATGCATGTGCAACTTCATACGGTCCGCAATAATGAAATGCCGCCTCACCGGCTCAGCGGTTCACCGGCATCTATGACCACAATTGGCATGCTACCGCACCCTCAAGGCGTGCTTCGACACCTAAGGTTTCGCTCGACCGACAACATGCTTTCCGGACATCAACAAGAACTTGCTGTCATTCTACAACGATGTTCCTCCAAGCCACTCTTGTCGGATCATCTTCTGCACCTCTTCGTAGGCTAGCAGAACCGAGAGGGGGTAAACAGCACCGTACAACGCTTATAGCACTTGGACTGCTGCCTCTTTGCATACACCTCATCCTCCGTGTCGGCGAACCAGTATGCGACAACACTTCGTTCCCCGTTCCAATATCTCCACACAGCAGCAAACCACTTGGATTGCCCACTTGTTTCGTCGATTAGATATCCTCTGCGGCCAAAATAACAGCGGTACCGACTGTCTATATCCATCCCCTCTTGTCTGCCTCGGATACGTTCGATGTCAGGCAGACATAAAAGCGGGGTGCGAAGTCCGAATCGCCGGTGTAAAAAGGTTGTAAAGGGTATCCGCTGGTCCGCGCGGAACTGGATGCGAAGAGTTCCGACTGGCATGTGTTTACCGTTTCTTTATACTTACACGGGTAATTCATCCTCCTGTTTTTACGTGCAGTCGCACTACAATATGGATACCTTAAGAGTTTTGGCTGGAGGAGAAGGTGCCTGAGGATGACTATGGGGAGGATCTTGTTAGCGATGGATGACACGCGGACTTCAGAACAGGCCGCACTGGCAGCTCGTGACCTGCTACGCGAAAGTCCACAGACTAAACTGCATGTCTTGTACGTAACTCAGTTGTACCCCACCAAATTTGGAACTGCTCCATTGCTTGGGATGGACTACGAAAGAGAAGTGGCCGCGAACATTCAAACATCACTCCGCGAAAGGTACTTTGGACACTTAATGCATCGGGTTCAATTCGACCATAGAACCGGAGTGGTGCCTGCAAAAGTTATCTGTCAAACGGCCGTCGAGTGCCAGTGCGACCTCATCATCGTCGGCAGCCGCGGAAAACGGGCCATCAGCAGGGTCTTTTCCGGAAGCGTCAGTCGCGATGTAGTGATGCGGTCGAACATTCCCGTACTCGTTGTTCGCTACACCCCACTGCAATCGGAAGCTGAGAAACCGCTTCACCGCGAAGGGAACGTGGTCAAACTCGAGAAATGGAGGAGAATTTAAACACGCAGGACCCTTTTGCGTTAGCGAAGCTAGCCCAGAGGGGTATCGTCACTGTCGTCGCGAGCTGCAGCAAGCCGATAGCCAACACCTGGCTCTGTGAGAATGAGTTGCGGACTAGTAGGATCATCCTCCAGCTTTTTTCGCAAGTGGCCGACATACACTCGCAAGTAGTGACCTGCCGTCTCGTAATTGTGCTCTCCCCACACCTCACGCAGCAGCTGCCGATGTGTCATTACGCGACCAGCATTTCTGGCTAGGGTCTTCAACAAGTCGTACTCAATCGGCGTCAGTCTGAGCGCTTCCCCGTCTTTTTCGACAATTCTCCGCGCCAAGTCAATCATGAGTGGTCCAATGTGCAATACCGGTTCGTCCGGCTCCCGTGCTACGTGGCGCAGAGCCACCCGGATGCGCGCCATCAACTCGCTCATGCTAAACGGCTTTGTGATGTAGTCGTCGGCACCGTGATCGAGCGCATAAACCTTGCCCGCCTCGTCGTCGCGAACAGTGAGAACCAGAATCGGGACACTCGCCCACGCGCGGATTTGGGTCAGGACTTCTGCACCGTCCATGTCCGGTAAACCAAGGTCTAGGATAATCAAATCTGGCCTGACCATGCTCGCCTGAAGGACTGCATCCTTGCCTGTAGGAGCCTCTATCGTGGAGAACCCGTGTGCTTCAAGGGTGACTCGGAGCAATCGGCGAATCTGGACCTCGTCATCCACAATCAGGATTTTAGCGCCCATCATCAGTTGCCCCCCTCGCTGCACTGAATGACGACTCAACTTCCTGTTCTAGTTCACCAACCGGGAGTCGAATCGTCACAACCGTCCCCCTGCCATCAGCTGGACGCGCGTAGATCTCGCCGCCGTGTGCCTGGACGACGCCCCGGCAGATCGCAAGGCCAAGCCCTGTGCCAGGGATGCCTTGTGACGTCTTGGCTCGATAGAACTTGTCAAAAATTTTCTCTGCCTCTTCCTCGCCAACGCCGATCCCCCGATCCCGAATACGCAGCGTGAAAACCCCATCGTACTCTAGCACGTCAAAGTCGATCTCGGTGCCATCCGGCGAGTATTTAATGGCATTGCTGAGGAGATTCACAAGGACTTGCTCAATCAATACATCGTCCACGGAAACGGCAGGCATGCCAGCTTGGATGTGAACAGACACCTTGCGGTTTTGCAGTGCCTCGCGCACCTGCGACAGAGCAACACCAACCATATCCGAGACATCACACCACCGCCTGTTCAGCCGCAACATGCCGCTCTCGATGCGCACCATACCAAGCAGGTTCGTGACCAAACGATTCATCCGCATAGCACCTTCACGCACCGTCAGAAACAATTCGTGCTGGTCGTCCGGCGTGAGCACCGCTGTGCCTTCGTCAAGTGCAGTGACCGCCCCAATAATAGTCGCCAGCGGTGTGCGCAGTTCGTGCGAGATCGAGTCCAGCAAAGCAGTTCTCAGGCGCTCAGATTCAGCCGTGAGATGCGCAATCTTCGCCTCTTCTTCAAACCGCGTGCGCGCAATCGAAACCGATGCAAGCCCCGCCAGGGCCTGCGCCACACGAATGCGGGCGCTGTGGCCGCTGCCATCGCGCGGACGGTCCGGTCCAACGCACATCACCCCGTATACATTTGACTCCGTCTTGAGCGGCACGTACAAGAATCGGGCGTCCCGGTGCGAGGTTGTCCCGTACCCAGCTATCTGGCCATGTTTAAACACCCACTGCAGCACTCGAGGTTCCAAAGCGGACTGCAGTGCGTCGTGCGCAAATCCAGCCATCACTTTGGGGCGCAAGTCGCCCCCCCCATTCGGCACGATGATGGCAGCAGACAACCCGAACGTGTTCCATGCGTGCAGGACAATCTCGCGGAGCACTGTATCCAAGTCACGCCCCGCAGCAATTTGCGTGCTGAGTGTGAACAGAGATGACGTTACCGCCTCGCGCTGGATTGCTTCCTTTGCGCGTTGGCGTAGTTGGGCAGCCAGGCTCGCCGTGAATGCAG
>JAKAXI010000294.1 GCA_021816665.1 Bacillota bacterium
AAGCCTTGTGGTATGATTCAGAACATAGTAACGATACGTTAGATTTCACAAGCGACGGGAGGAAATCACCATGTATGAAGCGGTCATCATTGACGCGGTGCGAACCCCTGTTGGCAGGCGCAAAGGCGCACTGAAGAACACGCACCCAGTCGACTTGCTGGGCCACCTGTTGCGAAATGTCGTCGAGCGAAACGGTATCGAGCCAGCGCTGGTGGATGACGTGATTGTCGGCTGCGTCGACCAAATTGGCGACCAGGCGGCAAACATTGGTCGCAACGCCTGGTTGTCCGCAGGGCTGCCTGAGTCGGTTCCGGCAACGACTCTGGACCGCCAGTGTGGGTCGAGTCTGCAAGCAGTTCACTTTGCGGCGCAAGGTGTCATGGCTGGCGCGTACGACCTGGTCATCGCCGGTGGCGTGGAGTCGATGACGCGAGTTCCGATGCTGAGCACGATTGCCGCCTACGGAACACCGCTCACGGAAGGCATCAAGGAGCGCTACAAGCTTACTGCACCGTGGTTTGACCAAGCGGTTGGAGCAGAGATGATCGCGAAGGAGTGGGGATTCTCCCGCGCTCAGCTCGACACCTTTAGCTACGAGAGCCACCAGCGTGCAGCCATAGCTCGGGCAAACGGCGCATTTGATCGCGAGATTGTCCCGGTCAATGTTCGGACAGACGCTGGCGAAACTGTCCGATTCAGCGCCGATGAAGGCATCCGGTCCGACACGTCAGTCGAGAAGATGGGAACCCTAGCGCCTGCTTTCCCACAACTTGAGCTCATCACAGCGGGCAACGCCAGCCAGATTTCGGACGGGGCGAGTGCCTGTCTCATCGCCTCGAGGGAAGTAGCGGATCGGCTTGGGTTGAAGCCGCGCGCTCGTTTTGTCTCGTTCTCTGTCGTCGGCGTCGACCCAGTCACGATGCTCAAAGGTCCCATTCCCGCCACGCAAAAGGTTCTGCAACGCGCAGGGCTGCAAGTGTCTGACATCGATTTGTTCGAAGTCAACGAAGCCTTTGCGTCGGTTGTGCTGGCCTGGCAGCACGAGACACAGGCGCCGTGGGACCGCGTCAATGTCCACGGCGGTGCAGTCGCCCTCGGCCATCCTCTCGGTGCAACAGGCACACGCATCATGGCGACACTTCTCAACGCGCTCGAACTGCACGACAAGCGCTACGGACTGGTGGCGATTTGTGAGGGCGGCGGGATGGCCAACGCGACCATCATCGAACGACTGGACGGTTGAGTGACAGTGAGGTCTCGCGGCAAGAGAGACCTCTCACTGAACTACCACTCTCACGATTACTACTCACGGAATGACTCTGAGGAGGCTGACGCATGCAGATTGCAGGCAAAACGTTTCTGGTCACCGGTGGAGCATCTGGACTCGGCGGCGCTACGGCGAGTGTCTTGCGCGAGGCGGGCGCGAACGTCGTGATCCTCGATTTGAACGCGAGCGTCGGCAAAAAGCACGCTGATGAAATTGGGGCTCTGTTCGCGCAGACAGACGTAACAAGCGAGGACAGTGTCAAGCAAGCCATGCAGACGGCCGTTAACACGTATGGAGAGGTTAACGGCGTGGTGAACTGTGCAGGGATGGGCTTCGCGAGCCGCGTGGTCGGTCGCCACGGGCTGCATCCGCTCGAGTTTTTCAGTAAGGTGATTCAGGTCAACACAGTCGGGACGTTTAACGTAATCCGGCTAGCGGCGGATGTGATCAAGAACGCTGAGCCAAACGCTGATGGCGAGCGCGGCGTCGTCATCAACACCGCTTCGGTTGCGGCGTTTGAAGGACAGATTGGCCAGGCGGCATACTCAGCGTCGAAAGGTGCGGTCGTCAGTATGACACTGCCGATCGCGCGCGAGTTTGCCGCGTTTGGCATCCGCGTGTGCAGCATTGCGCCAGGTACATTCGATACGCCCATGCTCGGCATGCTGCCGCAGGAGGCGCGCGACTCGCTCGGCAAGCAGGTGCCGTTCCCATCGCGACTCGGCGACCCAAAGGAATACGGCTTGCTCGCGAAGCACATCATCGAAAACCCAATGCTCAACGGTGAAGTCATCCGGTTGGACGGCGCGATCCGCATGCAGCCGAAGTAAATTGAGGAAGTTGGTTAGTAGAAATGGACTGGGCACTGACGGCCGGGAGCATTCCAAATGTTCCCGGCCGTTTTTCCGAAAATCGACACGAAGCTGACGGGACGTCCCGGCCTCACCGTGGTAAAATGGCGCTTAGGCAGGTGATGGAAGTGTCTAATCATGTAGCGCAGATTGCCAGCACGGTCATCACGGTCGTATTTGCCCTGACGGTGATATTCGTGCGGACGCGCGGCACAAACAAACCGGTGAACGCGAAGAAAATCATTATGCCTCCGCTTGGCATGAGCACCGGATTTCTGATGTTTGTCGCTCCTCAGACGCACGACAAATGGCTGTACGCCTTGGGCGCTTTCGTTGTCGGCGTGATTCTATCGTACCCGCTGGTTTTGACTTCCGACATGCACATCCGCGACGGCCAAGTCTTCTTGAAGCGTTCGAAAGGGTTTGTGGTGATTTTACTTGTCCTCTTGGCACTTCGCATCGCGCTTCACCAGTACGTCGAGCAGTACGTGACGATCGTCCAAACGGGTTCGCTGTTCTTTATTCTAGCGTTTGGCATGATCCTGCCGTGGCGTCTCGCGATGCTCAAGCAATTTCGCAAGCTGTCTCAGGAAATCGACGACGCAGCAGTTGCAGAAGCTGGTCAAAAGGCCGGCGCACTGTCCTCTGTATGAGGCAGGCGCCTGCCTGCCGTCGCAACGCTGGCAACGCGGCAACTGAGACGCCGGCGGTCGTGGCTGTGGCGGTTGTGACAACGGCACCACTGAATAGCGGCGTATAACCGCTTATACTGCCGATTTCAGGGGTCATGACCCTGAAGAGACGGCCTGGGACAGCTTATGTGCCGCCTAGAAACCGCGATCCGGCCTTGAAAGGCCCGACAGGCTGCTCTGGAGCGCCTATTTGTGGTCGCACCTCCTGATTTGGGGCTGATAAGCCGCTGTGTGCCGCTATTGCACACCACTCAGGCGATCCCGCTGTACGCGTCATGCCAACCGAGTACTATTGAATTCTAGGCCGGGCATACGCGCTCCAGTTGTCCGGGACGATTTTCGAGGGCGGCCACATCGCTTATAATAGTTGTGAATGGCTCGATTGGCGTAGCATGCAACTTCCGACCGGTTGGTTGAGCGGTAGGCCAGTTGAGTTCCACCCGCCA
>JAKAXI010000295.1 GCA_021816665.1 Bacillota bacterium
TAAGTCTCATTTTGACACCTACAGCACCTGTGGCGGCTCCGTAGAGGTCATTTTGACACCTACAGCACCTGTGGCCGCACCGCAAGTGTCGTTTTGACACCTACGGCAACCGTGGCGGCTCCGTAGGTGTCATTTTGGCACGCCCGTAGGCCCCGACACCCCAACACGGGTCCTTCCTCCCAGGGCACAAAGCATCCCCGGTTGCCGGCAACGAGTGCCCGAACCGGGGACGCCGAAGGGTCGCCGCGCCGCAGGGACGCCGAAAGTGCGATGCTAACCCTTCAGCAAGTCCGCCTCAAACCGCCTCACTAGCTAACTCTCAAGGAGAAATCTCCTCCAGCTTCTTCCCTTTGGTTCGAATGCCGGTCAGCGCAATGATTGAACCAATCACCATGAACGCGTTGACCAGGAGCAGCGCGGTGCCAATGCCCATCGTCGGGATGAGCGGCGCGATCACCAGGACGCCAATGCCGCCGCCAAGGTGGCCGATCCCGTCGACCAAAGCAAAGCCGGTCGTGCGAGCGCGCGCCGGGTAGTGTTCAGCGGACCACGCGTACGTGACCGGCACCCACACGTTGAAACCGAAGAATGTCACAATCGCGCCAATCACTTCAAGAATGAAGCTGTGCCCGCCACCGATGGCGATGATGACACCGCCAATGATGGTGATGACGGTGCCCATCGGCAACCAGATCTTGCGCTCGATGTGGTCCCCCAGCCAGGTCGCGAACAGCGCACAGATGATGAACCCTAAAACACCGAGTGCTGTGATGAGTCCGGCTTCCGGCGGAGCGTATTTGAGCGAGGTCAGGAATGACGAGAAACCTGCAGCGTACGAGTAAACCGTCACATAGCTGAATCCCCACATCAGCAGCAGAATAATCGTCCGGCGCAGGTAGCGGCCGTTTCCGAAGATCGCTCCGTATGGTGTCGCCTTCTGGACTTCTTCGACGATTCCATCGTCAACCGGATGGTCGAGCGGTCCAGATTTCTTGTGTGCAATGGCTTCCATACCGCGGACAACTTCATCCGCCTCTTGTACGCGGTTTTGCGCGAGCAACCATCGCGGTGACTCAGGTAACTGGAACCGTAAGAGGATACCGACAAGGGCGAGCAGGGCGCCGACAAAATACATGATCCGCCAGCCGTTTGTGAAGTGCGGGCCTGCCATTGCGAACGGGAGCCCCATCGGGAACGGCGTAGACGGTGTGGTCAGCAGCAGACCGAGCCAGATACCAATGAATGCGCCAACAGCAGACATGATAAAGATGAGAGAGGTGTACTTCGCCCGTCCATGCCGCGGTGCGACTTCGCCGATGTACGTGTTGACGATGGCAAGGTCAGCACCGATACCGACCCCAGTCAACACGCGGCCGAAGACGAACCAACCGTAGTTGTCTACCATGCCTGTGATGAGCGAGCCGATGCCCGTAATCACCATCGTGACAAGCAGCATGTGTTTGCGCCCGACGCGGTCCGACAACGGGCTCAAAATCAGCGTACCAACCACGTAGCCAGCGAGATTCAAGACGACCGGCAGACCCAAGTAGTTATTGGAGTTCGCCGGTGTACACCCTGGGACCAGGGCACTACAGGTTTGAATAAAGGATACGTTGATATCAAAGATGTCGTAAAACGTAAACATGAATCCAACACCGATCACGAACACGAACAGACTGGGTAGCGCCCACACCCTCAGCCGATCAAGCCTGGCGTAGATCGAGGATGCCGTCAGCCCCTCCGAAAGTTGTGTTGACACAAGTTACCCTCCCTCTGAATCATTTGTAATATCTAAATACTTATATCGGACGTTTCCCGCTTCAGCGGGAAACGGTACCGAACTCTTTAGTCGGCTGCCAGCCCTGGGTTGAGCGAGTTGGTCGTCCGAAGGCGGTTCCACTCTTCAAACGCTTGAACCGTTGCCAGCTTGTGCGAGCGAGCCGCGGCTTCTATCTCTGCAAACGGTGCCTTACCTTCCAACAGTGCCAACAGGTGTCGATGTTCAGCCAGTGAATCTGTGGTGCGATGCGGAATAAGCATGAACACGACGCGACGGACTGAGTCGATACGGCGCTGCGCGCTGTCCATCTCGTCGAGCAGGTACGCTTGGCCGGATGCCTGGCAGATCAACCTGTGAAAGGCCTGGTTGAACTTGCTGTAAGACTCCAGGTCGAACGCCTCTCGAGCCTGTTGCATCCGGGTGTTGAACTCACGCAGTTGCAAGAAATCGGCGGCCGTCAACTTGTTTGCGGCGAGCGCTGTCGCGTATCCCTCCAGAACCGCCAACACGCTCAGTGTCTCCACGTACGACGTGGAGTCGATGTTGGACACCCGCACACCTGCGTTACGCTCATACACCACCAGCCCTTCCGCTTCGAGGCGACGAGCGGCTTCACGAACCGGAATCGCACTGCATCCAAGTTCCGTCGCAATCCTGTCGATCACCAAGCGATACCCAGCGCTGTACGTGCCGCTGACTATCCGCTCCTTGATCCGTTGGTAAGCGATTTCTTGCTTGCTGCGAGTACCCGTGTTGTCAGCGCTCTCAACTGCGATCTCCGTTCGGCTTCGTTCCAGCAAACGTGAAGGCCTCCCAAACCGTTCTTAGCTGTTGTCTGCGGTGAAGTCGCTTTCATCCGAACTACCGCGGCAACGTTCCTACATATCTGAAATCATATATGATTTCAGATATGATGTAAACAGAAAATTTGGTTTGATGAGAACAATTCTGACGCTGAGGATCAGCGGAGGCCTTCAGCCCCCGCTGAAACTGTGAACAGGCCGCACAACGCGGCACATACTGATTCAAACCTTACGCAGTCCCTTACGCAGCCTCTTACCATCTCCAAGACCTCGAGTGGTTGGCTCACACCCCATCACACCGCCCGCCGCCACTCTTTACGAGTGGGCGGCGTGATAGGCGGCATGTGTACGCTGCAACTGCCCGATGTGCTTCTCGAGGTGTTCCGTGATAAAGTGACCGAGCTCCCACTCAATCGTCTGTTCGCCAAATTTCGGATGTGTCCCTTTGACGGAAAGGTCTACGTCTGTCAGTTCGCCGAGGCGAGACAGGGTCACCTGTTCACTCTCCGCGATGCGGCCGAGCAGCTCATCGCTGGTTTCCTGGCCTGTCAACTGGACAGCCTGGAGCCTCTCCTCGTGTTCCATCGTGCGACCAAACCGGCTACCCGCGTTTTCGCGCAGCCGCAACACGTCGGTCGTGAAAAAGTTTTCGAACTCGGC
>JAKAXI010000296.1 GCA_021816665.1 Bacillota bacterium
CGTTGTGACCGATCACGACGACGTCTTGAAACGTCTCATCGGAAGCGATTGACGTCTCTCGTTCACTGACGACGGTCTGCACGTGACGAACCGGCTTTGTCGCCGCGAACGCTGAAACGCCTGGCCACAGCCAGGCGAGAAACAGCGCCAGCAGGGCTACAAAGGTCGCCTTCTGCACCAGACTGGCAGGAAACGCAGAAGTGGAAATCTCAGTTTTCATGTTGTGGCCTCACCCAGTGTGCTTCGCAAGACGCGCCACGCTCCAACAATGCTGATCGCGCAGATAAACAGACCGACGCCTGCCACCCACACAGCCGACCCACTGCCGAACGTCGACAAGACGTGGAAACTGCCGCGCAGCACGGCCAAGAGCAAACGGCCAAGAGCCCGCAGCGCCATGCCAAACGGCGACAAGGCAAACGATACCAGGCCAGCCAACCCAATCAAGAGGGTGGCCGCGTACAGTTCAGACACGCGCCGCGCCTGCCCTAGTTCGTGCCATTCTGCGGCAGCCTGCTGTAGTACGCGATCAACGGTATCAGCCGGTGCGAAGACACTGGCAAACCCTGTCTTCGTCCACGCCGACACCGAGTGCATGCTGGCAAGCGCCGCCTGACAGTCTGCACAACCGGCGACGTGCACCTCGATGCGTGACATCTCAGCTTTTGACAACTCTCCGTCGTAGTAGACGGAGAGGGTCGGCGACTGGCTCACCTCACAACTGCCGTGGAAGTTCGTGTGTTCACTCATCTCGAGCCCCCCCTTTGTTCCCTTTCGTGCTGCGCCCCGCCCCCCCGCTCGCACCGTCACTTTCAAGTTGCAACCGCAACTGTGCGCGCGCGTTGAACAGTCTTGACCGAACTGTTCCAAGCGGGATATGCAGGATGTCCGCAATGGCCGCGTAGTCAAATCCTTGGACCTCTCGCAGCACTAGGACGGTTCGGTGTTCCGGGCTCAGTCGCGCCAGTGCTTGCTGCAGGTCGAGGCGAAGGTCGACTTGTGGCCCGGGGTCGACAAACGTGTGCTTGTCGATCTCGTCGTCATAACTCGTTCTGGCATGTGCCCGCGACCGGACGAGGTCAAGGGCCGTTCGTGTCGCAATGCGCGCCAGCCAGGACGGGAACGTCCGTTCATCGCGTAGATTCGGCAGTGCCCGGTGGACCTTCAGAAACGTCTCCTGCAAAGCGTCGTCTGCATCGGAAGCGTTGTTGAGAACTCCGAGCACTGTCTTATAAGCGAAGTTCTGATAGCTGCGAATCAGATTGGCAAACGCTTGCGCGTCCCCCTGCTTGGCGTCGCGGATGAGCTTTAAGTCATCGGGCTCCAAGCCACCACCTCCGCAGGGCGCCGCCACGACTTTCACTAATACAGACGCGGCGGGTCGGGTTTTGGTTCAAGCAGGTCAGCGCCGATACGTGAGAGCGCTGGGAAATAAAATGCAAGGGTTGACGGGTGTCAAACCCATGGAGTCGAGACAGTGAAAACGCGCGTGGTAGACAACGGCGTAAATGGAAATACTGTACCCATGAAACCGTTCCTTGTCCAGTTATTTCGCACCGTCGTCCGGCACAACCTCGGGGGACTCGCCGCTATCGTCTCCTACTTTGCATTTTCTTCGATGATCCCGGTCTTACTCCTGCTTGTCTACGCCGCTTCGCGCTTCGTTCCAGCTACAGACGTCGAACGGGCAGTGACCGACCTGCTGCACGCTTACGTGCCAGCACTCCCGCAAGAGATGTCGTTCGTGAGTGAGACTGTACACCGTTTGGACAAGGTGGGGCCCGAGATTAGCATCATCGGCATTGCCGCCAGCGCGTGGAACACGATTGGCGGCTTTGTGTCTCTGCAGTGGATCCTCGACACAATTTGGGGCATCAAGAAGCGCCGGTCTTTCTTGCGGCAGTACTTCGTCGGCTTCATCATGCTCACTGTGCTTGCGGGCCTGACTGTGGTCAGCGCCCTCGCAGCGGAAACTGTACGGCTGTTGGCGACGCATCCTAGTGGTATGCTTCTGCGCGCCATCGGCTTGACGAGCGGCGAACTGCGCGCACTGTTGCCGTTCATACACGCCGTGGCAGTCGCGGTATTCCCTGTGCTCCTGTTCGGCACCTGTTTCGTCATTTACACACTGCTGCCCACGCATGTACCACCGCTGCTCGCTCGCCTCATTGGGGCCGCAGTAGCAACCGCCGGGATCTTTGTCAGCCGCAGTCTGTTCCTCATTTATACGCATCACCTCCGCAACTACGAGGCGATGTACGGGGCGCTGTCGTTCATTATGCTGCTGACCTTCTGGATTTACATCGTCAGCTTTCTGCTCCTGTTTGGGGCAGCCGTGATCGTTGCTTTCGAGACCGCGGGAACACCACCGCGCGCACGAAATACGCAAGTGCGATGGCAACCAACATCACAACAGCCGCGTAAAAGCCGAAACGCTGGTCGTGCTGGCGGAGAGCGTAACCCGACATAAACAAAATGAATAACATCGTCAGCAAACTCGACCACGGTTGTCCGAACGCCAGCGACGAGATGGCCCAATGCCCTTCCCTGTCACGCCGACGCCACGCGAGAAATGTCCAGAGAATGAGAAACCAACTGAGGAACGTCAGAAAACTCGACGCACTGATCATAAAGTTGTACACGTTGGCGGGCAAAACATGCGCAACGAACATAATCACGGCGACCACGCCGGTTGTAACGGCAAGCGCCCCAGCCGGCGTCCGGTTTCCGATCGACCAGAGCACGAACCCTGGCGCGTCTCCGTCACGTCCAAGCCCCTCAAGGATGAGGTTCGCCGAGAACACCGCCCCAGCCATGACGCTAAACGATGCCACTAGAATAATTCCGTTTAGCACCTGCGCCAACACTGGCAGACTCGTCAAGTGCAGCGCCGCCACAAACGGGCTGACCGATGTACTCATGACCTGCCACGGCAGCACCCACAGCAGGAGCCCTACCGAGAACAAGTACAGCACCACCAGGATCAGCACCGTCAACCACGCCGCCTTGTTGACGTCTGACGGCCGGCGCATCTCTGTCGTAGCTGTCGCGAACACGCCAATACCCGCGTAGGAAAAGATGACGATGAGCATCGACTGAAACACACCGTCCCAGCCGTGTGGGAAGAAGCTGTGGAACGAGAACAGCCCCCCTGCGGTGCCTGCTGCGGCGCCCCCTGTTCCTGCTATGGTGCCTGCAGCGCCGCTCGTCGATGTCACACCGCCAAGCCCCGACGCGA
>JAKAXI010000297.1 GCA_021816665.1 Bacillota bacterium
GATCTTCCGGGAAGGCCTCTGCAGACAAGATCACGACAGCGACCTGCGGGTACGTCTGCTGCATCTGTGTTGTCGCCGTGATCCCGTCCATTTCAGGCATGTTCACGTCCATAATCACGACATCGACCCGGATATGGGTCAGCTTTTCGAGTGCCACCAGTCCATTTTCTGCCTCGGCAACAACTTCAACAATACCGCTGAACCCGAGCAACAGTCGCACAGATTCGCGCGTATCCTCAGAATCATCAACGATCATCACGCGAATTGTTTCTGTCATCTGCACACCCCGCTCCTCGCAGACTCCGAGCACCCTAGTACGGCGAGTATAGTCCCCTGCAAACCTCGAATGCCTCTATCATACGAGGTTCCTAAATTCCTGAATACGGTATTTTGTCCCGAATTCCGTAGGACTTTTGTCCCGACCGCTCGGTCGGATTTAGCGAAGTTCGACTTGTCCCGTTCGTACTGCCCACAGAACGACCTGCGTTTTGTCCTGCATGCCCACTTGGTCGAACAACCCGGACCAGAGGTTGCGCACGGTTTTCTCGGCAAGTCCCAGCTCACTGGCGATTTCCGTATTGGTCAATCCGTCTGCCGCGAGTTGGACGATGGTTCGCTGACGTTCCGACAGCATGGACGCAGTGTCGACGGGATCGACCACGTAGGTGTTGCGGCGAAGTTCGGTGAGTGCCGTCGGGGCGATCTCCGGCCCCAAGTACGACCGTCCATCCGCGACTGACTCCAGAGCACTCTTCAGCACTGGAGCGGACGTCGAGTACGAAAGGTATGCACTCGCGCCCGAACGAAGTGCTCGGACGAGCAAAGGTTCGTCCGCTTCCTGAGGCAACATGAATACGACTTGCAGGTGTGGTACGTTCGTCCGCCATTTTGCCATCTGGGGAGATTCCTTGTCTGTAGCCCCCTGCACGAAATCTGCAACGAGGATTTTGGGTACCTCAGCTGCAGCCGCAGTTAATGCTCCCGTCAGGGCGGATGCGTCATCATATGCCCCCGCAAAGACCAGTTTCGGTTCCGAATCAAGGATGGCGCTCAACCCGAACCCAAACATGGGGAGCACGCGCCAAGTATAAACTTGCACCTGCATGTGGAGCCGCTCCTTATCATCCGATCACGATCGTTTGGCCGACCTGCAGTCGATGACGTTCGATCGTCCCTGGGTAACATTCCAAAACGCCTTTCGCTCGAAACACGGGCGGCGAGATCGTCCACGGTTTCATCTTTTCCTTCATGTAGACGATGACGCCGTGCTTGTCCAAAAACAGGACGTCAATCGGAATCTTCATAAAGAAACAATGAATCCAGTTATCCCCTGGAAACCAAAGTGCTTCGTCGGGTTGCAGTGAGTCGTCCCACATCAGGCCGCGAAACTTTTTCCAAAATGTATCCGCGGCCCGAACGTCGGCGACGACAACCTGACCGTTCTTAAGCGTTGCTCTCCCCATCCACTGTACCCTCTCCGGCAGCCTGCCACGTCTTTTTAAGCGCTCCGAGCGCGCCCAGCACACCTACGGCCTCCGACGGGATGAACAGTGTCGTCGCCGGGCCGTTGGCCATACCCTGCAGCGCATCAAACGATTGGTACGTCAGAACGTTTGCGTCGAGTCCGCCGGCCTTCAGCAACTCGATTCTCGCTTTCTCCGATTGCGCAACCAGTTGAATTGCCTGTGCGCGTCCTTCTGCTTCCAACCGCTGGGCCTCACGCAGACCCTCCGCTTGGCGAATCCGTGCTTCACGGTCGCCTTCAGCGCGGAGAATGGCACTTTGTTTTTCACCTTCAGCCTGTAAAATGGCGGACTGCCGTTGCCCCTCGGCTTGCAAGATGTTCGCGCGCTTCTCCCGCTCAGCCTTCATTTGGCGCTCCATCGCATCTTGAATCTCTCGCGGTGGCTTGATGTCAACGATTTCAACGCGGTCTATGCGAACGCCCCAAGACTCTGTCACTTCATCGAGCGCGGTTCGCAATGACATGCTGATCCGGTCCCGTCCGGCAAGCGTTTCGTCGAGTTCCATGTGCCCGGCGACTTGGCGAATGTTGGCGGCTGTGATGTTTTGAATGCCTTGCACGACGTCAGCGATGTTGTATGTCGCCATCTTCGGTTCCACGATGGTGTAAAAAAACACCGTGTCAATCTGTATCTGAACATTGTCCTTCGTGATCACAATCTGCGGTGGTACAACCACTTGTTGCGTCCGCAGGTCGAGCACCTTCACCACGTGATCGACGAACGGAAAGATGATATTCACTCCTGCAGACAGCACAGCATTGAACCGGCCAAGTCTCTCAACGACGGCCACCCGCTGCTGCGGAATAATCCGGATCCCCCGAAACACGATGAGTAGTACCAGCACAATCACTACGACGATGACAATAGTAGTGGTCGTCACCATGGCTGTACCTCCCCTTTGTCGCGACTCTTAGGATCAGCGGATATTCCTGGATCGCCGGGGTTGCCCGAAGTCTCTGATTTGTCAGGGTAGTCGCTCCGGCTGGTGGCCCACCAATCTAGCCGCGATGGTCTGGCGCTGGCGCGACTTTCAAAATGGCGCCCTCCGCGTCCTTCACGATCACGCTCGCCCCCGCTCTCAGTGGTTCTGTGCATGTGGCGCTCCAGAGTTCACCCTCAATGCGCACAGTGGCAAACCCTCCAGGCTCAGCTCCCGACACAACGACACCCGTGTGCCCCACTCGCGTCTCCAGATGGGTGCTGAACGTTCGCGTGCGACGCCACTTCTTCGCGAGCGGGCGTGACGCGAAGTACATCCCCAGGCTGAGGACAGCAAAAATGAGTGATTGCACCCATAGTGAGTGCACGACCGGGGCCAAGGCTGCGGTCACAACCGCCGCGATGGCGAACCACAAGAGGACAAACGTGACGCTGCTCAACTCCACGATACCGATCCCGACGCCAAGCACCAACCAAATCCACCACTCCATGTGGGCCACCTCAATCTGCGCTGGCTGAGCAGTTGACACGGACGTGATTGATTGCAATTCGATTGTGGCACAACCCAGCACAATTTACTATAGATCGACATCTTGCACCTGGATTTTGACGTTATGCGTTGCAGCCGCATGGACCATGAGGGAGTCTGGAACGCTCTATGCCCTCTTCGATCCCTCGACGCTGAGTCAAATATACCCCCATAGGGGTATCCGCCATATGGACGTTTCGTCCACTTACGCAGTTCGTCCTCTCGTACGC
>JAKAXI010000298.1 GCA_021816665.1 Bacillota bacterium
ATGGAATTGAGATTGGTTGATGTCGCATCGTCGAGTGAGCGCATGGCTTCAAACTCCCGTTGTCGACGTTTCGCGCGCAACAGGTCGTAGACGTAGTTTCGGGCAATCCGTAACAGCCAGGTTTTGGGGTCCGCGTCTCCGTGAAAATTGTTCCAGGCACGGAAGGCGCGCAAAAATACTTCTTGAACGACATCGCGTGCGTCAATGTCGGGCGGCAGTGAGTACCGGGCATAGCGGTAGACACTGTCTGCATGGGCATCGAACAGCGCTGTGATGATTTCTGTTCGCGTCTGCGGCGGATCATCCACTAGGCTCGCTCCCCTTTGTATCCCATACAGACGACGGGCTGCATCGGTTTGTTTCCGCGCATGTAAATTTCACTCGGATTAAATTCGCGTCAGACGACAAAAAGCCTCCGCACAATTCCGCGCGGAGACTAGGCAATTGGTGCAGAGGCAAAGTTTGGGCCGCAACTGGCACGCCGCAACTGGCGCGGGAGTTACTCGTTTGGCGCTCTGTCAATAGCCGGCAGATGCACGATGAACGTGGCTCCGTGGCCGAGCTCGCTCTCGCAGGTGATTGTGCCGCCGTGACGGTCGACGATCGACTCGCTGATCGCGAGGCCAAGTCCCGCCCCGCCCGCCGACCGGGCGCGCGCAGAGTCGAGTCGGTAGAAGCGTTCAAACACCTTCGCCAGCTTGTCCTCTGGAATGCCAGGGCCGTTGTCGACGACGGCGATGCGCAGCCACTTGTTCTCGCGAGACACCTCAATGCGGACAACGCCCTTTTCTGGGTCCGTATGCTGGACAGCGTTGTGAAACAGGTTGAGGATCACTTGTTTGATCCGGTCGCTGTCGAAGTGCGCATATGCCTCCGGTGCCAAATTGAGCTCCACGTGTCGGTCACCGGCAAGCAGTCGCAACTGCGGTTCCATCTCGTGGATCACGTTCGTGATCGAACCGTCCTTTTGCACAAGTCTCGGTTCGCGGTCCAGCTGGGCGAGGAGAAGCAGGTCCTGAACGAGCTTGGTTACGCGTTCCGCTTCGCCGTACATGCTTTTGAGGGCGCGTTGTAACTGGTCAGGTCTAGCTGCGGCGCCGCGCAGGAGCACCTCGAGGAAGCCGTGGATCGACGTGATCGGTGTTCGGAGTTCGTGCGAGGCGTCAGCCACGAATCGTCGCATCCGATCATTTGCCTCGCGCTCGGCGTCAAACGAAGTTTCGAGGCGGTCGAGCATAGCGTTAAACGCCGTCGACAACTGTTCGATCTCCAACTGTTCGTGGTTATCCTCAACGCGCTCCTCCAAGTTACCGGCGTTGATTCGTTGAACCGTATCGATCATATTCGAGAGCGGAACCAGCGTCCGCCGTAAAATCGGGAGGAATAACAAGAGGCCGATCAACAGCGAACTGACGGCTAGCGCAACAAACACGACAAGCAGTTCGGACAGGACGTGCTCGGTCGGCCGAATATATGTGCCGACTTGGATCAGACCGCGGGGCCCGTCTTCGCTGGCCTGAATCGGCACGATCACGAGCAACTGAACGCGGCCGCTGGAGTCGCGGGCCATGTCGTACGCAGACATCGTTGGACGCTTCGCGAAGGCGTCCAGGTACTCCTTCTTGTCCAGTACTGGCGGAGAACCATCGAGGGTTCGAAAGCTGTAGTTGCTGTTGATAAATGCGATAGAGGCCACGTTTAAAGAAAAGAAGGGTCCGCCGCCGGTTTCTTTGTGTTCATCCTGATCACTCTGGGTCTGTGGGCCACCGAGAAACGACTCCCAGAGATGTGGCTGCGTGGCCTCGACTTCTGCCCGGATTTTAGACGCTGTTGCTTGATATAGAAAGTGGCTCATGAGGACGAACTGGCTGACGCCTATGAGCAGGAGCATTGCGGAGAGAATCAGCAAACTCCTTGACAACAGTTGGAGGCGCAGAGACCGCGGTGCGATGACGTGACGGACCGGATGTAATGCCTTCATGAGATGTCAATCCGGTATCCGGAGCCGCGAATGGTGCGGATCAATTGGTGCTCGGTGTCGTTCAGTTTCTCGCGAATCGCGCGGACGTAGACTTCCACGATGTTCTCTTGCCCGCCGAAGTCATAGCCCCAAACTTCATCTAGGATTTTGGCTTTGCTGAGGACAATGCCGTGGTTGACGACGAGGTATCGCAGCAGTTCGTACTCAGTCGTAGAGAGTGTGAGCGGTTCGCCGTTGAACAGAATTTCCTTGCGGCTGTTTTGGATCCGAAACGGTCCATACGAGATTTCATCAAGCAGTTGCGGGAACTGATTGCGGATTCGTGCGTGAATGCGGGCGAGCAGTTCTGCAAAACTGAACGGCTTGGCCATATAGTCGTCCGCGCCGATGGTGAGCCCCTTGACGCGATCGTCGACTTCTTCGCGCGCTGTTAACATAATCACTGCCATGTGGCCGACTTTTTTGAGCATCTTGCACACTTCAAAGCCATCGACACCCGGCATCATGACATCGAGAATGGCGATATGAGGTTGGAATTGCTTGGCAGCATTCACTGCGGCAATGCCGTCTTGAGCGGTCATAACCTGGAACCCCTCATTTTGAAGACCGAGTTCGAGAAATTCCAAAATACTGATTTCGTCGTCGACCAACAAGACCTTGATGTCTTTGGGTTCGTACACCGGATGTCACCTCAGTCTTCTAGTCTACATCATTCTTGAAAAACCGCCACTAATTCAGCAGATTTTCAGTTGTGCCGGTGTGTGTTGTGCGACCGCGATCGACATACCGTGGGAGGACAGGGCAGGTAGGCAAAAGTTTCTGTAAGAGGTAATTTTCAATGGTAAATCAAGCGTTTCCGAAGTACGATACGTATAGAATTGTGGATAACTTGGGGATATGCTGTGCACAAGTTGCCTCGTCTGTGGATGTCTTGGCGGTTGTCCACAAAAACCTGTGTATACGTTGTGGACAAGCTGTTTGCAATCAGGTTGTTCGGTTTGCGATGATTTGACCGTACAGGAAACAAAAGTGGGCATTGCAACGTCTAATGTCATAGAAGGGAGCCAGCGACGTGAAGAAGTCAGCACAGATGACCGCCATATTTTTTGTACTGTCGCTTGTGCTCTCGGGCTGTGGCCAGCTGACAGGCCAGAGTGGAAACTCCGCCCAAAGCAGTGGGAATTCGGTCAAGCGCAGCACAACGCATCAGCAGACGGGAAGTCGCTCCTCAG
>JAKAXI010000299.1 GCA_021816665.1 Bacillota bacterium
CCTTGCCGTCGTTCATCGTTGAAGACATCAGCGTGGGCTGGAACGCTGGTCAGCTGGTGGGCCTGATTGGGCCAAACGGTGCAGGTAAATCGACGCTCCTGCGCCTGATGGCCGGGGTTCGCTCGCCAGACCAAGGGCGGGTCGAACTCGACGGCCAGGACATTCGCCAGCTCGGCACGAGGGCACGTGCCCGGGCGATCGCTTACTTACCTCAGCAGATTCCGGAAGACGTGCCATTCAGCGTCTACGAGTTCGTGCGCATGGGGCGCTACTCGCACCCCGGGTCCACAGCGGCTGACAACGAAGCCGCAGTCCGCGAGGCTCTGCGGCGCATGAATCTTGAGCATGAAGCAGACGTGCCACTCACGTCGTTGTCAGGGGGCGAGCGGCAACGAGCTGGGGTTGCTCGCTGTCTGGCGCAGGAAAGCAGGGTACTCCTGCTCGATGAACCGATTGCGAGTCTTGACTTGTACTACCAACTTGATATCTTGCAGCACCTGCAGAATTTGACGGAGTCTGGTTATCTCGTCGTTTTGGCGATTCACCACTTGGAGCTCGCGATTCGCTTTTGCAGCGACCTCCTGCTTTTACACAAAGGTAAAACGTATGGTTCCGGGGAGGTGCAGGAGGTTCTGAGTGAGGAGGCACTAGCCGACGTATTCGGTGTTTCAGCGCGCACGTACTGGGATCCATTCGTGGACAGCCTCCGACTCAGTCTGATCGACCGCGTGGGCGTTGGGTTGACTCGCCAGCCACTGCGGTTGGAAAAATGAAAACGGGTGGTCCCCACTTCGGAACCTGCCCGTTTGATGCCTTGTTGTTCGGTTTGTGACCAAGACGTCAGTCCTGCCCCTGACGCCGCCATTTCTGGAACTCGAGAAACTGCCGGAACTCCTCTTTACTGACCCCTGAGTTCATCGCCTCACGTACGATGTTCAGCCAGTCAGGGTCGAAGTGATCGTCGTCGCCAGTTGCGGTTGCTGACGAGGGCTCTTCCTCTTCGATCAACACGTGAACAGGTACGTTCAGCACTCCGGCTAACCGCTCCAACACGTGAATGGACGGATTCACTTGAATGTAGCGTTCGATGGCGCTCAAATACGACTTTGCCACTCCTGCCCGTTCCGCGAGTTCCGACAAAGACAAGTTTTTTTGTAGGCGGTACTGACGGATACGGTCTCCGATCACGGTGGCCAGTCTCTCCTTGTCGTCACAGTTTGCGTTAGGTCTGCAGAAAATTATATCAGATTCCTGCAAGGAGCGTGAGCTTTTGGTAGGTGGAAAAACTAGACGGCCTGTTGACGGAAACGAAAAAACTGTCGCACGTCGTCGGGCGTCAATCCTGCCTCTCTCGCCTTTAGAATCAGCACCAGCCACTCGTCATCCAGCTCGACTTCATCTTCTCTGTACGACACCAAATCGTCCTCTGCATGGCCCATCACCCGTTCACCCCTTCGAGCTTCGACGAACGCGTTCCTACGGGAAACGTATTGGCGCGCGAACGCCTCTGTTCGCATGCTTCTGGCCGCGAACAATTGCTGATTCTGAGACATGCTGTAGTGTGATTTGTAGTAAGTGCGGTTCGTAGACGGCTTCATTGTATGCGTGCTATGCAGAAAATATCAACACAAAAATTACTACAAAATGGAAGGTGATTCGACTTGATAGAGGGGGATTCAGTCGATTGCTCTGAGATCGACGGGGTTACTGGAGAAACACGGAGTCAGTGACGCTGTTGTCTGCGCCGACTGAGATGTTTGCCAATGAACCACACAAAGACGAGGGCGACGCCGCCGAAGATGAGCAACATGACAATTCGCTTTGAGACGCCAAAGTAGATCAGTGCAGCCGCGCAGTAATAGGGGATCATACTGATTGCCGCTGTCCAAAGGTAATCCCACCAGTGCACAGACTTCAGAACTCCAGCCACATAGTTGATGACAGAGGCTGGCACGGGCAACAGCCGCGCCATCAGGAGTCCGATGCTGCCCTTGCTTTTGACCCAGCTCTCCACCTGTTCAAAGCGATCGGGTGGAATGAAATTCTCCAGCGCTGGACGGCCAAGGTAGCGAGCCATCAGGAAGATGCCCACAGTTCCTAACAAAACTCCGATCCAGGCGTAGATAATGCCCCAGACAATACCGTAGACGTTCATGTTCATCAACAGCAAAAACTCTGACGGAACCGGGATGATACAGAGCAGGGCCATCAACAGGATGCTCGCGACAATGCCAATCCAACCCCACGCCCGAATTGCTTCGGAAAAGTGGTATTTGCGCTGCAGATAATAAATAACAAATAGGAGGAAGATGCCAAACAGAAACAGACCAATGCTCGAAACGGCCCCAATCCGCTTGTGCGTGGGGGAAATGCCGAGTCGTGCAATCTTGGTCAAAATTGGCGCATCTTGGGCTTTTGCGTCGGAACTCGAGCGATCTCGCTCGGGTGTATTCATTGTTGTGCCCTATCCCCTTTGTGCGTCGTACCCAAATCGTACCGCAGTTCCTGTCATTTGCAAACCTAGCCGCCCACGAACCAGCGCCGGCTGAAGGATGTCTGTTTTTAGACTACGGTTTTGCGCAAACCATTATAATCATCTTTGAAGGCGACGACCAAAAAGGAGGGCGATCAGTATGGAAGGAAAGCCAGTAAGCGTCTCACGTACGGTGTACAACGACCACGTCTTGCCACCTGACACTAACAACCGTAACACCATCTTCGGTGGCAAGGTCATGGCCTTTGTCGACAAAGTTGGGGCGATGACTGCCATGAAGCACTGTCGCAAGCCTGTTGTGACGGCTTCCATCGACAGCATGGATTTTCTCGCTCCAGTCTTGCTGGGAGAGACGATCAACCTCGAGGCGTGCGTCACACGCGCCTACCGTACTTCTGTCGAAGTGTATGTTACGGTTCGATCCGAGGACTTGGTGACAGGGGAACGGAAATTGACCGGTTCTTCGTACCTCACCTTTGTAGCGCTTGACGAAAATGGACACCCAACCGAAGTTCCGCCCGTGATCCCGGAGACCGATGAGGAGAAGCGTCAGTACGACACTGCCCAAGCTAGGTACGTCATTCGTCAGCAACGCAAGCAAGTCAGGGTAGAAGAACACCGCCGACAGGGTTTGTGACGGTGGGGATTACCCAGCTGAAGGATGATTCCAAAATTTTTGTGAAGCTATGTAAACAAG
>JAKAXI010000008.1 GCA_021816665.1 Bacillota bacterium
GAACTTGACTTGACCGTTTTGTCGCGTATCGTCTACACTGTGTTTGCCGCGATTACTGTACGCGGGCGTAGTTCAATGGTAGAACTCCAGCCTTCCAAGCTGGTCGCGTGGGTTCGATTCCCATCGCCCGCTCCACAATGTCTCAGTAGCTCAGCAGGATAGAGCAACAGCCTTCTAAGCTGTGGGTCGGGGGTTCGAATCCCTCCTGAGACGCCACGGTGATGCGAAGGGGGCGACTGTGCCAGATGGTCGTCTCCTTTGTGCGTCACAGCGCTGTGGCCCGCGGCGCCACCAGAAGTTTCATTTCTGGCAAGGCACCACTCAGTGTGATACACTGCAAAACAGACAACGGTCAGTCTGGGGAAGCTATGCCCAGATCGCAGCGCGCCAGTGAGGCTGCGTGGCAGGAAAGAGTTAGGGAGGAACGCGTGGATGACGGTGAAATGGGAGAAGACGTCCGCCAATGTAGGCGTACTCGAAGTCGAAGTTGACAGCGAACGCTTTGCGAAGGCTCTGGACGCCGCATTTAAGAAGGTAGTAAAACAGGTATCCATTCCGGGATTTCGCAAAGGGAAAGTGCCACGCAAGTTGTTCGAACAGCGGTTTGGCATAGAGTCTCTTTACCAGGATGCCGTAGACGCTCTATTGCCGGAAGCGTACGAGCAGGCGGTTGACGAATCCGGAATTGAGCCGGTTGCGCAGCCATCTGTCGACGTCGTTCAGGTCGAATCCGGCAAACCGTTCATTTTTAAAGCAACCGTTACAGTGCGCCCTGAAGTGCAACTGGGTGAATATAAGGGCGTCGAAATAGAAGACAAGCCTTTCGAAGTCACGGACGAAGCGGTGCAAGAAGAGGTCGACCGGATCCGTGAGAGTCATGCAGAAATTAACGCCGTGGAAGACGGCGAGGTTGAGAACGGCGACCAGGTTACCATTGATTTTACGGGAACCGTCAACGGAGAACCGTTTGAAGGCGGAGAGGCCGAGAACTTCCAACTGGAAATTGGTTCAGGGATGTTTGTGGCCGGTTTCGAGGAGCAACTCATCGGTCTGAAGGTTGGAGAAGAACGGGATATTGACATCACGTTCCCGGAAGACTACCATGTGAAATCCCTTGCTTCCCAGGCGGCGAGGTTCCACGTCCTGCTTCATGACATCAAACGCAAGTCGGTCCGCGATTTGGACGACGATTTTGTGCAGGAAATTTCGGAGTTCCAGACAGTGGACGAGTTTGTCGAGGATGTCAAGAAAAAACTGAGCGAGCAGTTACAGCACGACCACGAGCACTACCTAGAAGACCAAGCCGTAGAAAAGGCGTCTGAAAATGCGACAGTCGAAATCCCGGATGTGATGGTCGATCACGAGATCGATCACCGCGTGAGCGACTTTGCCCAGCAGTTGCAGATGCAACAAATTCCGCTGGACGAGTACCTTGAGTTTACTGGGATGACACAAGAGGAGCTTCGCGATCGCTTCCGTGAAGCAGCTGCTCAGGCCGTTCGCACAAGCCTCGTTCTCGATGCGATCGCAAAAGCGGAAGAGCTGCATGCCACTGAGGAAGATGTCACCGCAGAGCTTGAGAAGATCTCTGAATCCGCTGGTCTGCCAGTCGACCGCGTTCGACAAATGCTGTCATTGCGCGATCCCAATTTGGACAGCTTCCGTTCAGAAATCCGCACGAAAAAGACGGTTTCGTTCCTTGTGGAACATGGCAAGTTGGTCTGAGTTCGTGTACAATATCAAATAGAACCAAGGGCTGAGCGAACAAGGCACGGTACCGTGCCTTGTTTTCTCAAACAGCCAAACCGAGAGCGGGGAGGGAATTCTGTGAGCTTGACACCGATCGTCATCGAACAAACATCCCGTGGGGAACGCTCCTACGATATTTACTCTCGACTGCTTCGCGACCGAATCATTTTACTCGGGACGCCGATCGATGACTACGTGGCCAATTCGATTGTGGCACAGTTGCTGTTTCTCGCCGCTGACGACCCGGAACGCGACATCCAGCTTTACATCAACAGTCCCGGCGGATCTGTAACTGCTGGGTTTGCCATTTACGATACCATGCAACACATCAAACCAGCGGTATCCACCATGTGTGTCGGCCTGGCCGCAAGTATGGGGGCGTTTTTGCTCGCTGCAGGTGAGAAGGGCAAGCGCTACGCCTTGCCGAATAGTGAAATCATGATTCACCAGCCACTTGGTGGCGTGCAGGGCCAGGCTTCTGATATCAAGATCCACGCTGACTGGATCTTGAAAACGAAGGAAAAGTTAAATCGGATTCTCTCAGAGCGAACGGGTCAGCCGCTCGAGAAAGTGGAGCGAGACACCGACCGGGACAATTTCCTGTCTGCGTCAGAGGCAAAGGAATATGGCCTGATTGACGACGTGATCATCCACGCGAGACCACAGTAAGTTGCATCGCTCTGTGAGGCCCAACAAGCGGCCGACCTCGGTTTAAGGAGGGGACCACATGTTCAAGTTCAACGAGGAAAAGGGACAGCTGAAGTGCTCGTTTTGCGGAAAGACGCAAGAACAGGTGCGCAAGCTGGTCGCCGGACCCGGCGTTTACATCTGTGACGAGTGTATTGAACTGTGCAATGAGATTGTGGAGGAACAACTCGGGGAAGATGAAGAGTTCGAGCTGAAGGATGTTCCGAAACCCACCGAGATCAAGGGAATCCTTGACCAGTACGTGATTGGACAGGAAAACGCTAAAAAATCACTGTCTGTTGCAGTGTACAACCACTACAAACGGATTAACGCCGGTCGCCAAAAGAATGAAGATGTTGAAATTGCGAAGAGCAACATTATGTTGATCGGACCGACAGGTAGCGGTAAGACGCTCTTGGCGCAAACGCTTGCGCGTATCCTCAACGTGCCTTTCGCGATCGCGGATGCGACGTCGCTGACAGAAGCAGGCTACGTCGGTGAAGACGTGGAGAATATTCTGTTGAAGTTGATTCAGGCGTCAGACTACGATGTAGAGAAGGCTGAACGTGGCATTATCTACATTGACGAGATCGACAAAATCGCCCGCAAGTCGGAGAACCCATCGATTACCCGAGATGTTTCAGGTGAAGGGGTCCAACAGGCACTGTTGAAGATCCTCGAGGGTACGGTTGCCAGCGTGCCGCCGCAAGGTGGGCGCAAACACCCGCACCAGGAGTTCATTCAGATTGACACCACGAACATTCTGTTTATCTGTGGCGGTGCGTTCGACGGAGTGGAAACCATCATCAAACGGCGACTCGGTCGCAAGGTTATCGGCTTTGGAGCCGGTGGAGCTGCAGTGACTGAAACAGCGTCAAGTAACATTCTGGGCAAGGTGTTGCCGGAAGACCTGCTAAAATTCGGGTTGATTCCGGAGTTCATCGGCCGTCTGCCCGTCGTCACGACTTTGGAAGCTCTCGATGAGGAAGCACTGCGTCGCATCTTGCTCGAGCCAAAAAACGCACTGGTTAAGCAGTTCCAGAAGCTTCTGGAGATGGATGGCGTGACGCTTGAGTTTCATGAGGGCGCGCTCAATGCCATCGCAAGAGAAGCCATCAAGCGCGGGACTGGGGCACGTGGACTGCGTGCGATTATTGAGTCCATCATGCTTGAAGTGATGTATGAACTGCCGTCACGGGAAGACGTCAAGAAGTGCATCATCACAGAAGAAGCTGCGAACCGGGAACAAGGTCCTCTTCTGCTCGGTAAAGATGGCAAGGCGACGAAGGTCATTCGCAAGTCCGAAGAGACTGCTTGAACCTGTTTCTAGAACACGTGATCATAAAACCTCCTGCCGCAGAGCGGCAGGAGGTTTTTGGCTGATGTGCAGTTCGTTGGCGAAGATGAAACTCATTAAGGTAAGTGCTCGCTTGGCGGTGCCACGTGCTCTACTGCGTGTTTGTCTGGTGCAGTGTGGAACAACATGTCCATCGCTGGATGCGTCACACCAAACCAGTAGTTCTCGTTCATATAGTGGTGCAACAGATGAAACTTTTTCATCCATCGTCCCACAGCCGTACGCGGGACGATGGGCCGATGAGAGACAAAATGAGTCCACTCGTAATTTAATTGCGCAAGACACACGCCACAGACAAACGCTGCTGTCGTCACTACTCGCCCTGTGACCGCCCACGTAGCGAGCCAAATCGCGACATATCCGGGCAAGTTGTACACGTTTGGCGTCAGCAAATACTTCATCTGTGTCGGAGCAATGTGGTGATGCACGTGACCCTCGTACGCCTTGGGCAGTATCTTTCGCATCAACCCGTGCAAGATGTACCGATGAATAAAGTACTCAATGATATAAAAAAATACCAAACCTGCCAACACGACGAGCCACAGCCAGTTGCGGTAATGTGCGGCCCATGCAGCCAAGTCGACTGCGAACACTGCCGCAATGAGAAGGGGGCGGCTGTCGGTGGCAAACTCTCTGAAGTATGGTGCCTTCACCTGTATCACCGTCCTCTATCATTTAATTATACACCCTGCCTACCAGATATGGGGAGTCTGTTCATGAAGTTGAGACAGCTTTCACGACAAGCTTCAGGTGGTTTATCGATATATCGTCGTGGACATACTGAACCTGATAATGGCTGCACAGGGAGGGGTCGTGTTGAGCGCGACGATACTAGCCGTCATCCAGGTGTTCTTTGCAGTGGTGATTGGTCTTTACTTCTGGAACTTGCTGAAAACCCAACACAACAACCGCAACGCAATTGAAAAAGAGTCACGCAAGGAACTGGACAAGTTGCGCAGAATGCGCAGCATTTCGTTAAGTGAGCCACTCTCAGAGCGCACACGCCCGGCATCGCTAGATGACATTGTCGGCCAAAAGGACGGGCTGAAGGCACTGCGAGCCGCGATTTGCGGACCCAATCCGCAGCACGTCTTAATTTACGGCCCTCCCGGTGTCGGGAAAACCGCTGCTGCGCGCGTGATTTTGGAAGAAGCGAAAGTGAATCCGGCATCTCCGTTCCAACCTGATGCCAAGTTCATTGAACTCGATGCCACAACCGCTCGTTTCGACGAACGCGGCATTGCGGACCCGCTGATTGGATCGGTTCACGACCCAATTTATCAGGGCGCTGGAGCCATGGGTGTCGCTGGCATCCCCCAGCCGAAACCAGGCGCAGTGACAAAGGCGCACGGTGGCGTCTTGTTCATCGACGAAATCGGTGAATTGCACCCGATTCAAATGAACAAACTGCTGAAGGTCCTGGAAGATCGCAAGGTGTTTCTCGACAGTGCGTACTACAGTTCTGAAGACACCTCGATTCCGCCGCACGTGCACGACATCTTTTCCAACGGACTTCCGGCTGACTTTCGCTTGGTCGGGGCAACGACGCGTTCTCCGGAGGACATTCCCCCGGCAATCCGATCGCGGTGTATGGAGATCTTCTTCAAGCCCTTGAGTGAAGACGAGATCCACTTAATCGCGACTAAGGCGGCAGCGAAACTGGGCATGCCGATTGCGGCGAGTGCTGTGTCAGAGATCGCGAAGTACGCGACAAACGGTCGCGACTCCGTAAACATTGTGCAGATCGCGGGTGGGCTAGCGTTGTCTGAGCAGCGTAGCGACATCACGCTCGAAGACGTGCAGTGGGTAATCCAGTTCAGTCAGATTTCGCCACGCCCATCCAAGGAATTGCCATTGCTACCGCAAGTAGGCGTGGTGAACGGGCTAGCCGTGTACGGGCCGTCGCAAGGTGTCGTACTGGAAGTCGAGGTGTCTTCTAAACCCGCTCAGAAGAGAAAGGGAACCGTGACCATTACAGGTCTGGTTGAAGAAGAGACCGTCCGTTTACGGGAGCGCAGCATGAGGCGCAAGTCGATGGCAAAAGGGTCGCTGGACAACGTCTTGACTTCACTGGCGAAGAACTTCGGCATCGAAATTGCGGATTACGACTTGCACGTCAACTTTCCGGGGGGCATGCCAGTAGACGGACCGAGCGCTGGTATCGCAATGGCCACTGCCGTGTACTCGGCGATCACGGGTGTTCCTGTGCAAAATAAGGTGGCGATGACCGGAGAACTGTCTTTGCGTGGACTGGTCAAACCAGTTGGCGGGGTTCCGGCAAAAATCGCCGCCGCTGCAGAGGCAGGGGCAGAAGTCGTGATCATCCCGAAGGAGAACTGGCAGGAGACATTCCGGGCTGACGGTACGCCGCGCATCGTACCCGTAGAACGGTTCGAAGATGTCCTAAAACTGTCTCTTGTCGGTGGGCTGGAAGGAGAACTGACCAATCACAACTCTTCACTCGTCGTCCCGCCGGCCTCAGTGAGTGCCGCGCCGCCGGCCCCTTGACGTTCGCAAGGGCCGTGGCAAGCTTTTGACCTGGGGGGTCGATTAGACTTTCCCCAGGTCTTTTTGTACAATTAACCTACATCCAGTCGCTGGAACTGGAATGGAACATGGGGGTGGGGACACTGACCGCAAACGATTCAACAAATCAAGATGTGTATCCGCTGCTACCCCTTCGTGGATTGTTTTTATATCCATACATGGTTCTGCATTTTGACGTAGGTCGAGATAAGTCGATTAAGGCGCTCGAGCAGGCCATGGTACAAGACCACTTGATTTTGTTGACATCTCAGGAAGACGTTCAGATTGACGAACCCGTCGAGTCCGATTTGTACAAAGTCGGCACCGTCGCTCGTGTCAAACAGATGATGAAACTTCCAAACGGGATCTTTCGCGTACTCGTAGAGGGTGTCGAACGGGCGCGCATTGTTCGATTTGTACGCTCCGAGGGCTGGTTCGAAGTTGAGGTAGAACACCACCCTGATCCGGAAGCGACAGCATCTACCGAACTCCAAGCACTCATCCGCTCTGTCCTGCAGCAGTTCGAACAGTATGTCAAACTTTCCAAAAAAGTGGACCAAGAGACGTACGCATCTGTTCTGGATATTGAGCACCCTGGCCGTTTGGCGGATGCCGTTGCTTCTCACCTGCCGTTAAAGATCAAGCAAAAGCAGTCTATTCTCGAGGCCTTCGACATCCGAGCCCGTCTGGAACGCCTCCTGCAAACGCTGTCGGATGAGCGCGAGGTACTCGAGCTAGAGCGCAAAATTCACCAGCGCGTGCGTAAGCAGATGGAGCGCACGCAGCGTGAGTACTATTTACGCGAGCAGATGAAAGCGATCCAAAAGGAACTTGGCGATCGGGAAGGCAGGACGACGGAAGTCGAAGAACTGCGGGCACAACTTGAGCAGAAAAAACTGCCGGAAGCCGTGCACGACCGTGTAGACAAAGAAATTGACAGACTCGAACGGATTCCGGCAGCTTCTGCCGAGGGCACTGTCGCCCGCACGTACATTGATTGGTTGCTGGCACTGCCTTGGACAGAGCAGGCGAAATCGACTGTCAATCTCAAGAAGGCCGAAAAAATACTCGATGAGGACCACTTCGGTCTGGAGAAGATCAAAGAGCGAATTCTCGAGTTTTTGGCCGTGCAAAAACTTGCGTCGCGGCAGACCGGTCCCATCATCTGTTTGGCTGGGCCGCCCGGAGTGGGGAAAACGTCACTATCGAAGTCGATCGCGAAGTCACTCAACCGTCCTTTTGTGCGGATTTCCCTCGGCGGCGTTCGCGATGAAGCCGAAATTCGTGGACATCGCCGAACCTACATTGGGGCGTTACCCGGGCGAATCTTGCAGGGGATGAAACAAGCTGGAGTAAAGAATCCCGTGTTCCTGCTTGACGAGATCGACAAGATGGCATCCGATTTTCGCGGCGACCCGGCATCCGCCATGCTTGAAGTCCTTGACCCGGAACAGAATGCGACGTTCTCCGACCACTATGTCGAGATCCCGTTCGATTTATCGGATGTGTTGTTCATTACCACAGCGAACAACGTATACGAAATCCCGGGCCCGCTTCGCGATCGCATGGAAGTCATTCACCTGTCCGGATACACGGAAGTGGAAAAACTCGAAATTGCGAAACGCCACTTGCTCCCGAAACAGCGCGAGAAACATGCGTTGACCGGAGACAAACTTCGCATCTCAGACGACGTGTTGCTGCGGGTGATTCGTCTTTACACGCGCGAAGCGGGTGTGCGGCAGTTGGACCGTCTGATGGCATCCATCTGTCGAAAGACCGCGCGCATCATCGCGTCGGAAGAGGGCAAACGCGTGCGCGTAACAGAGTCCGTGCTGACAGACTTCCTCGGCGCACCGATATATCGGTACGGCGAAATCGACGAACGTGATCAAATTGGCGTCGTGAACGGTTTGGCTTGGACGGAAAGCGGCGGCGACACACTACTCGTTGAAGTGTCGATCGTGCCTGGCAAAGGCAAGTTAGTCTTAACGGGACAACTCGGTGACGTGATGAAGGAGAGCGCACAAACAGCTCTCTCCTACGTGAGGTCGCGTTCCCGAGAACTATCCATCCCGCAGGACTTTGCAGAACGCGTCGATATCCATATTCACGTTCCAGAAGGCGCGATTCCGAAAGACGGTCCGTCAGCAGGCATCACGATGGCTACAGCGATTGCGTCCGCGTTGACAAACCGGCCAGTATCGCGGGTGGTGGCAATGACGGGAGAAGTCACTCTCCGCGGACGCGTGCTGCCGATTGGCGGTCTGAAGGAAAAGTCATTGGCTGCGCATCGCGCAGGCATTGAAACGATTGTAATTCCAGAAGGGAATGAGCGCGACGTCGCGGAGATTCCGGAATCAGTCCGGAGCGCCCTGCACTTCGTCCCTGTGCATCACATGGATGAAGTCTTGAGCACAGCCCTCTTGCCAGGCAACGATGAGGGTAACCCATTGTTCGAAGAGGACCCGCAGTCGTTTCCAGCGATCGTACAAGAGGGGTACCTTGAGGAGCGCACACATCAGTGATCATTCGACAAGTCGCTTTTGAACTAAGTGCTGTTCGCCCAGAGCAGTGGCCTGACGATGGCTTGCCAGAGTTTGCGTTTATTGGGCGGAGCAATGTGGGGAAGTCGTCACTGCTCAACAAACTGCTTGGGCGCAAGTCGATTGCTCGTGTGTCGGCAACCCCAGGGAAGACGCAACAGATCAATTTCTTTCGTGTCAACGACCAGTTTCGATTCGTCGATCTGCCCGGGTATGGCTACGCCTCTGTGAGCAAACGCGAACGGGCTGGATTCACGAAAATGATTGCGACTTACCTTGAACACAGACAGCCTTTGGCGCGGGTCATGCACTTGATTGACATTCGCCATGACCCGACGGCGGACGACTGCTCGATGCACGCCGAGTTAATGCTACTCGGCGTGCCTTTGTGTGTGGTCGTGACGAAATCGGACAAGCTTTCGCGTGGGCAGCACCAACGCTTCGTGTCCCGCATCGCACAGGTACTGAAAACACCCTATGCGGTCATGCCAGTTTCCAGTGAGAATGGGGCCGGGATCGAAGACCTCTGGACCGTGATTGAGGCCGACCTCGACACATTACGTCCGATGTCGCCCGAAACATAATCGTTCACGATGACTTCACTGTTTAGGTGACTCGCATCGACAGTCGGGCTTGTCAAGCGTGGTACAATAGTTTTGGTTCTAGACTGACACACTCTGACTGGAGGTGGTGACGCGGATGCACTTGATCATGGTGGGTATGAACCATCGTACAGCTTCCGTCGAGTTGCGCGAACGCGTCAGCATCGTTGAGGATGACCTCGCGTCTGTTTATGGGCAGTTGCGCGACTTGCGCACGGTCTACGAGAGTGTTGTGCTGTCGACTTGTAACCGCACCGAAATTTACACAGTTGTGACGACACGGGAGTCAGCCGAAGACTATTTGCTGAAGTATTTGGCGCGTCGGGCTGGCCTTTCCGAAGAAAATATCCGAGCACACACGCTCACGTTGCAAGGTGAAGAAGTGGTTCGCCACCTCATGAAAGTCTCGTCGGGTCTTGACTCGATGGTGGTGGGGGAGACACAGATCCTTGGTCAAGTTCGCGATGCGTTTTCGCTGGCCCACGAACATGGGGCCACTGGGCTCATATTGAATCAGTTGTTTAGGACATCGATTCACCTCGGAAAACGTGCTCACACAGAGACCACAATCGGACAAAACGCCGTATCCGTCAGCTACGCTGCCGTGCAACTCGCACGCAAAGTGTTCGGCGAACTGACAGGGCGTCGCGTTTTGGTCGTAGGTGCTGGTAAGATGAGTCAACTTACGACACAGTACTTGTATGAACATGGGATGACTGATGTACACGTCGTTAACCGTTCCCTGACACGGGCTGAGGCCCTTGCACAACAGTTTGGGGGTTCGGCTGCTCCTTGGAGTTCCTTGGCAGGCGAGCTCACGGCGGCCGACATCGTGATCTCATCGACTAGTTCAAAGCAGGTTGTACTCTCACGTGTGATGGTTGAACATGCTGCTCAAGGACGCGGAACGAGACCTTTGTTGTTGATCGACATCGCGGTGCCACGTGACATCGATCCTGACGCAGGCTCAATACGGAACGTCTTCCTCTATGATATTGACGATTTGGAAGGTGTCGTAGCGGCTAACCAGGCTGAACGTTTGCGCCAGGCTGCTCTCGTCGAGTCGATGATCCAGGACGGGCTGTCGTCGTTCGTGGAGTGGCTTGCGGAACAGCGTGTAGTGCCGGTGATCGCGGCCGTTCGCGCCCACGGTGAGGAGATTCACGAGCGCGTGATGGCGAGCTTGGAACGAAAACTTCCAGACCTCTCAGAGCGCGAGAGAAAGCTGATTCGCAAACACGCGATGAGCATCGTGAACCAGTTGCTGCGCGAGCCTGTGCAGTACATGAAGGAACGGTCAGGCGTTTCGGAGGGTGTTGACGAGGTGGAATGGTTCGCAGACATGTTCGGCGTGACCGAACAGGCAAACTTGCAGCCAGTTCTGGGTGGACTGCTTGAGAGCGTGACAAACACTGCGCACCAGCGTACGGAGCGTGTGACGCGAGCAACAGGGCTGCAACCGGCCCTGCGCTGAGCGGCGCATGGGGGCGATGCGCGCGTCATACGACGCATTTAACCTGCTCTACGCAGTGAGTCTGATTTTGTTTTTTATCGACATCATACACCCGCGCCGCTTCGTGAATCGAACGGCGCTGGTCTTATTGTTTGGCGCTTTTGTGCTTGACACGGTGTTCCTGTTTCTGCGCCTGCGCGCTTACGGGCATGTTCCCGTGTACTCACGGTTCGACGTGTTATTGGTACTGTCGTGGTTGATCTTGCTGGCCGCCCTTGTCCTAGATGCTTTTTTCAAAGTTGGCCTGCTCGTGTTTTTTGTGAATGTGGTAGGTTACGCGTCTGTCGCTTTCGATCTTTACCGACCCAATGGCAACATTCACTATCCCACCCATATGGCAGACTTACTGGTCGTGCATATTTCACTTGCAGTCGTAAGTTACGCCTGCTTTGTTTTTGCGTTCGTCGCGTCGTTCATGTACCTTATACAGGATTGGTTGCTGCGTGCAAAGCGCTGGAATCAGTGGTACTTTCGACTGCCTGCGCTGGAACGACTTGACACCTACGCGTTTCGAGCCGTAGTACTCGGTGTCCCGACTCTGTTGGTGGCGATGGTGCTCGGCGTGATCTGGGGAAAAGTTGTTCTCGGTCGCTGGGTGATATTGGACCCTAAACCGCTTGCCACGTTTATCGTCTGGTTAATGTACAGCGTCTACCTTGGATTTCGCCTGCGCTCCGGATGGGGAGGGCGAGCACTTGCGCGGTTCAACATGGCGTGTGCAGTGGCGGTCTTTCTTAACTTTGTAGTGGTCAATGTGTACTCCAACTTTCACCACGCGTTCTAGCGGGTGGTCTGCGAGGTTTTGTCACGTGCGAACGATTCGTGTTGTGTCTCGTCGAAGTCAGCTTGCCATGGCGCAGACAAAGTGGACCATTGAACGTCTGCGAGCTGCTGTTCCCGCTTGGAACTTTGAAATTGTGCCGATCGTCACACAAGGTGACCGCATTCAAAACGTACCGTTGTCCGAAGTCGGAGGAAAGGGGTTATTTGTCTCCGAAGTCGAGCAGGCGATTGCCCAAGACCGTGGCGACATGACAGTACATAGCCTCAAGGACGTCCCTGCAGACCTGTTGCCAGGTCTGGTCCTTGCAGGATATCCGGAGCGAGTAGAGCCGAGAGATGCACTAGTGAGCCGTGATAACTTACGACTCGAGGATTTGCCGCAACATGCACGCATTGGGACGTCGAGCCTGCGTCGCGCCGCGCAGTTGCGTGCAAAGCGACCAGACCTTGAGATTGTGTCAATTCGCGGCAACATTGATACGCGACTGCACAAACTCGAATCGGACGGTCTAGATGGTGTGATTCTTGCTGCCGCAGGGCTTGTGCGCATGGGATGGGACGACCGAATATCCGAACTCTTGGCGCCGGACATCTGCCTTCCCGCTGTTGGTCAAGGCGTTCTCGGGATTGAATGTCGTGCCGGTGACGCAGACCTCATAGAGGCCCTTGAGGCGATTACGCACGACCCAACGCGTGTAGCGGCACTGGCAGAGCGAACCTTCTTGGGGCGTCTCGAGGGTGGGTGCCAAGTGCCAATTGCAGGATATGCTCAGGTGCTGCCCACGGGAGCGGTATCCATGACAGGACTGGTGGCCACGGAAGACGGCCGGCGTGTGCTGCGCGCGCACGCGGAGCGTGAAGATGCTGTTTCCGCTGGGCGAGCCGTGGCTGAGGACTTGCTTGCTCGCGGTGCAGCAGAGATTGTCGCACAGAGTTAACAGGGCTGATTCTTGCGGTCGAACCATCGGGATGGCGAGGTGCCGTGATGACACAAACAAGCGGGAAGCCGAGCGCAACAGAGTCGCCACTGACTGGCTGTACGGTGTTGATTACGCGACCGGAAGCCGACTCACAACCGTTGGCAGATCGCGTGCACGCTTTAGGCGGGAGGCCGCTGGTTGCACCGCTGATCGAGATTGCTTATCCAGACAAGGAACTTACCTTTGATCCAGCGTTCACCCCGTTAACAGACCGCTTTGATACTGTAGCTGTGACGTCGGCCAACGCCGTTCGAGGTTGGACGCAGAGTGATGCATGGGAGTCGCGCGAGCAGGCGGTGTCTAGTGCGCGCTGGTTTGTGGTTGGTGAACGAACGCGGCGCGCACTCCAGGCAGTAGGGATTGATGGAGAGGTCCCGGAAGGGTGCAAAACTGGCCAAGACCTCGCCGTTTACCTCGCCGAAGAGCGCGCGAGTGAGAGAATTAAGGGTAGCCGCATCCTGTATTTGCGTGGTTCTCTCGCCAGCTCGGCGTTTCGTCAAGTTCTAAGCGACGCAGGATGGCAGGTGACGGAGTGCATTTGCTACGAAGTTCGCTCGGCGCCTTGGCCAGACAGCGCTTGGCAAGCTTTTCTCGAAGCTCCGTCACCGCGGGCGGTTCTGTTGTTCAGTCCATCTGCTGTGCAGACGCTTGTTCATCACCTGACAAAGATGAGGACGTCACCAGCGTGGCTGCAAGGAACGGTAATCGCCTGCGTCGGAACAACCACAGCAAAGGCCTGCACTGAGTCAGGTCTACCAGTGCACGCCATGGCGAGCCGCCCCGACCGAGATGCTCTGTTGTCTGCCACCGTGACTGCTCTGTCCCATGGTGGGAGTCAGTCGCCAGACAGCGTCTGAAGAAAATGAGGAGGGAACATCTATGATGGAGAGGTTTGACCGTCACCGCCGACTACGCACGACACCCGCGATGCGCAGGTTAGTTCAGGAGTTTCGTTACACACCAGATGACTTTATCTACCCGATGTTTGTGCAGGAAGGGCTGCAGGGGAAAGAAGAAATCGCGGCAATGCCGGGTGTTTATCACTACGGTCTGGAAGAATTTCGTCAAGAAGTGTTGGATCTCTCCAAACTCGGCGTACCGAGTATTCTGCTGTTTGGAGTCCCAGCGGAAAAAGACGAGCTCAGCTCGAGTGCGTATGCGGAAAGGGGCATTGTTCAGGAGGCGGTTCGAGCAGCCAAAGAAGAGAACCCTGACCTGTTGGTCATGACCGATGTGTGTCTGTGTCAGTACAACCCGGCTGGTCACTGCGGCTTGGTTCAGGGCGGAAAAATCGTCAATGACCCCAGTCTTGACCTGCTTGCTCGCACCGAGGTTTCCCATGCTGCGGCGGGTGCTGACGTGGTCGCACCTTCGGACATGATGGATGGGCGGGTTGCTGCCATTCGCGAGGCGCTCGACCGAGAAGGTTTGATAGACACATCGATTTTGTCGTACGCGGTAAAGTACGCATCTGCCTTTTACGGACCTTTCCGCGAAGCGGCTCACTCCACGCCAGCGTTTGGCGACCGCAAAACATATCAAATGAACCCGGCAAATGTCCGCGAAGCCGTGCGCGAGACGGCTTCTGATTTAGCTGAAGGTGCCGACATGGTGATGGTCAAGCCAGCACTGTCGTATATGGATGTGACCAAGACAATCCGGGATCAGTTTGACGTGCCTGTTGGCACTTATAACGTGAGTGCCGAGTACAGCATGGTAAAAGCCGCAGCAGCACAAGGATGGATTGACGAACGAGCGATGGTGACGGAAATTCTCACTTCGTTTAAACGCGCTGGCGCGGACTTCATCCTCACGTACCACGCCAAAGACGCGGCGTACTGGTATCGGGAAGAACTAGGTTTGGAGGGATGAGCGGTGATTGGACCGAAATCCATTGAGGCGTACGAACGCGCGAAGAAAGTCATGCCAGGGGGCGTGAACAGCCCCGTCCGCGCCTTCCGCGGCGTAGGGGACCAACCGTTGTTTGCAGACCGGGGCGAGGGCGCGTACTTGTTCGACATTGACGGGCATCGTTACATCGACTATTTGTTGTCGTGGGGCCCACTAATGTGGGGACACGCACATCCAGAAATTGTATCAGCGGTCAAGCGAGCGGCTGAGCGAGGTACGAGTTTCGGTGTTCCAACAGAGATCGAAACTCGTATGGCAGAACTTGTCTGTGAACTCGTGCCCAGTATTGAGGTTGTCCGGATGGTGAATAGTGGCACAGAGGCGACGATGAGTGCCATTCGACTAGCCCGTGCCTACACAAAACGGCGG
>JAKAXI010000009.1 GCA_021816665.1 Bacillota bacterium
TTCCGATCTGTAAAACTGTTTTCTAGCGCGAATAACACAGCTTGCCCAGCTCGGTTCACGGTTTCTTCCATGACGGGCCGCTCTGCAGCGGGAAACGGGCTGAGGACGTAGGAGATGACTGCAGACTTTTCTGCAGGCCGACCAATCCCCACCCGGACGCGCGCAAACGACTCGGTGCCAAGGTATGCTATGAGCGACTTGACCCCGTTGTGACCGCCTGCGCTGCCCTTCTCACGCAGGCGAAGGTCGCCGACGGGAAAATCCATATCGTCGTAGATCGCGATCACGTCCTCTGCGGACAACTCAGAAAAGTAGTCGAACACGGCCCGGGCCGCTTCGCCGCTGTTGTTCATAAACGTCTGCGGTTTACAGAGAATAACTCGCTCCGTGCCGACACGCACCTCTGTGACGAGACTTTTCCACTTTTCTCTGCTGCACTCGCTTCCCAACCGGTGCGCGACCTCGTCGACTACCCAGAACCCTGCGTTGTGACGCGTGTCCGCGTATTTGGCTCCCGGGTTCCCTAGCCCAACAACCAGTTTCATGTTTACCTCCCGCTTCCCGTCCATTGAGCGCCGTCTGGCCTCAAACTACCAGCTTGTCCACTAATCGAACAGCTGGCTGATCGACCGGTGCGTGTGTACGCGCAGGATAGCTTCCGCGATCAGTTCTGCCACAGACAGTACTTTGATCTTCGGGATCTGTTTCTCTGGCGGCAACAGGATGGTATTCGTGACCACGACCTCGCGAATCTCCGAACTTTCGAGTCGTTTGACACCTTCACCAGATAAGACAGGGTGGATGCAGCACGCGTAGACGTCTTTGGCGCCGCGCTCCAGCAGCGCCTTTGCGCCCGCCGTGATGGTGCCGGCGGTGTCGATCATGTCGTCGACGAGAATGGCAGTCCGACCTTGAATCTCGCCAATGATGTTCATCACCTGCGCGACGTTCACATCTGGACGCCGCTTGTCGATGATCGCGAGCGGCGCACCGAGTCGCTCTGCGAGCGCCCGCGCCCGGGTCACGCCGCCCATGTCCGGTGACACGACGACAGGGTTCTCGATGTTCTTCGCGAGAAAGTAGTTGGCGAGAATCGGCATACCAACTAAGTGGTCGAGCGGGATGTCAAAAAAGCCCTGAATCTGTCCGGCGTGCAAGTCCATGCAGATAATTCGGTTTGCCCCTGCTTTTTCCAGGAGATTGGCCACTAGTTTTGCCGTAATCGGGTCGCGCGCCCTGGCTTTGCGGTCTTGACGGGCGTACCCATAGTACGGGATCACGACGTTAATACTGCGAGCGGAAGCGCGTTTGAGCGCGTCGATCATGATCAGCAGTTCCATCAGGTGTTCGTTCGCCGGCGCCGATGTGGGCTGGACGATGTACACGTTGTCGCCACGCACACTCTCAACGAGTTTGATGCGGACTTCACCGTCCATAAATCGGCTAACGGTGCACTCCCCAAGCGCGATCCCAATCTGGTCCGCGATCTCCTGCGCCAACGGCGGGTTTGCGTTGCCGGTAAAAAGTTTTAAGTCTCCTTCGCGTGCCATATCTCCTTCAGGGCCCCTTCCGTTCATTAGGCGCCGGGTCGCTATCTTCCTCCCGTCGAGCGCGCCAGTTTTTCACATAATCCGGTTTCGTCACCTGCCGGTTGCGGGCAATCGCAAAACCGTCTGCCGGAACATCTTCGGTGATGGTCGAACCAGCACACAGGTATGCGTCCGCGCCGACCGAGAGCGGCGCGATTAGGTTGACATTTGAACCTACAAAACTGCCGTCCCCGATGACAGTTCGGTGCTTGCGCTTACCGTCGTAATTGACCGTGATCACGCCACAGCCAATGTTCACATCCCTGCCGACGTCCGCGTCTCCCACATAGGCCAAGTGACTCACCTTGGTGCGGTCCCCGAGCGTAGAGTTCTTCACTTCGACAAAGTCGCCCACTTTGACATTGGCACCGATGTTTGAGCCCGGTCGAATGTAGGCAAATGGGCCAACGTGCGTGTGCTCGCCGATGAAACTGTCGCGCGCCACCGAGGCTTCGACTTCCGCCCCTGCACTCACGCGCATATTCGTCAGACGGGCGTCGGGACCGATGATGCAGTCTTCGCCAACCTCGGTCGCGCCTTCAAGCACTGTACCTGGGAAGATCACGCTGTCGCGGCCGATTTTGACATCTACGCCAATCGTCACGCGCGCTGGGTCGATAATGGTGACGCCTTCGCGCATCCAGTGTTCACAAATGCGCATCTGCAGTGCCCGTTCGACGCGGGCTAATTGAATGCGGTCGTTGACGCTGAGGACTTCCTCCGCATCTGCTGCGACGACCCCGTAAACGGGGCGTCCGCCCGCTCGCAGGATCGCGATGGTATCCGTCAGGTAGTACTCCGCCTGCGCGTTCGCCGGCCTGACTTTCGTCAGTGACTCTTCCAGGTCGACGCGCGCAAACGCGTAAATCCCCGTATTGATGCGGCTCACTGCGCGTTCTTCAGGTGTGGCGTCTTTCTCTTCGACGACTCGCTCGATCACACCGTCGGCGCCTTCCAACACGCGTCCCAGTCCGGTGGGGTCGCCCACGTCCGCCGTCAACACCACTGCGGCTGCCTGCCGTTGTTCCCGGGTGGCAAACAGAGCTTCCATCGTCTCACTTCGAATCAGCGGAGCGTCACCGTAGAGAACCAGCACGCTGTCGGTGTCCGGTAGAAGTTTTGGGAGCGCAGCCTGCACGGCGTGTCCCGTTCCCTTTTGTTCGTGTTGGACAGCAATTTCTGCCCTTTCGCCGATCACGGATTCGACCACTTCACGCTGCTGACCGGTCACAACAATGACTTGGTCAAGCGCAAGCGGTTGGAGTTCGTCAAGAATGTGCAAAATCATCGGTTTGCCGCAAACTTCATGAAGCACCTTGTGCTTTTTCGACTTCATTCGCGTGCCGTGGCCAGCGGCCAGGACGATCGCGCTTCTGCCCACACCATCGCCTCCCGGGTTGCATCGCCTTCAGTGTACCTAACCCGGGTGGTCATTTCAATTTATAGCTGTCCTGAAGCCAGGATACGGGCAGACACGACTCGACACTAGTCGACAAAACGGAGCGAAAAAGCAGGCGTAGACCGCAACAGGGCCGACTCGTCGCCCTGCTACGGTCTACGCACAAAGTGCGCTTGGCTTACGCGCTCGGTTCTTGCAACCCGTCCGAGCTGTACTCGGTCCGGTTATACTCCTCCAGCACGGCGTCCTGGATTTTCTGGCGCGTTGCAGATGAAATGGGATGGGCGATGTCGCGGAACTCCCCATCTGGCGTCTTCTTGCTCGGCATAGCGACAAACATCCCATTGTTGCCGTCGATGACGCGAATATCGTGCACGACAAACTCACTGTCGATGGTGATCGATGCGATCGCTTTCATGCGACCTTCACTGACCACCTTCCGCAAACGGACGTCTGTAATCTGCACCCCTGGTCACCACCTTTGCCTATCCATGGACGGTTCAGAACAAACCATTCCACACCGAATAGGCAAAGTCCTGCAAATCGTTACAATTTATCAAAATTATTTGTGCGCGATGCACTCAATTTCGACTTCTGCACCTCGCGGTAGCGCGGCGACCTGTACAGTGGAGCGGGCAGGTCGGTGGTCGGCGAAGAATTCGCCGTAAATTTCGTTCACGGTCTGGAAATCTCCGAGGTTTGTCATAAAAATGGTGGTTTTGACGACATTAGCTCGGCTCAAACCGGCCGCGGTCAGGACCGCATCAAGATTGGCGAGTACCTGCCGGACCTGTTTGTCAATCCCGCCAGTCACCAGTTCACCTTCAGCCGTGAGCGGGATCTGCCCGGAGGTGTAAAGCACATCTCCAATTTGAATAGCCTGTGCGTAGGGTCCGATGGCTGCCGGGGCATTCGTTGTCGAAACTGTCTTCATCATCTGTTGGTCCTCCTTTACTCCCCATCCACGCGGTCTCTCGACATCCAGGCGGAATGGGTGCGCACTGTCACAGCTTTGCCTTCGATAATCGGGTCAAGTTCAAACAGTGCTGTGTAGTCCTCCACCAATTTGTTGGTCGGCTCGGATGTAGCCAATAAAACAGCGGTGCCGACCACTTCTGCAGAGAACTCCGAGAGCAGGTTTTTGACGGCGGCAGCAGTGCCGCCCGCGCGCATAAAGTCGTCAATGATGAGCGCGCGCGCCCGCTCTGGCATTGCCCGTTTGGACAGCGACATGGTTTGAATTCGGCGTTGCGACCCGGATATGTAGTGAATCGAGAGGGCTGCGCCTTCCGTCACGCGCAACTCTCGACGGGCAATGGCAAGGGGCAAATGCAAGTAACGAGCCGTCGCAACAGCCAGTGCAATCCCTTTGGTTTCTACGGTCACAATGACGTTGGCACCCGCATCCTGGAAGGCAGTTGCCAGCAACTGGCCTGACACATCGAGAACATCAGGATCTCCGAGCAAGTCAGACATGTACAGAAAACCACCGGGCAGCGTTCGTGAAGAATCGGACAGGCGCCGTGTCAGGTCTTCGAAAAAAGCCGACCGCCGGCTTTCTGGCACGTTCGCCACGTACTTGACTCCACCCGCGGAGCCCTGAATGGATTTGATACTCCCTGCACCGTTTGCCTCTAAAACAGTGCGGATGCGCGCCACATCTTCGCTCAGGGATGACTTCGCAGTGTCGAGTCCGGTCGACAAGTCGGACAGTGACAGTGCGACGTTTGGCTGGTCGACGAAAGTCTTCACCAGACGAATGAAGCGTTCGGACCGCTGCACGACGTCACCCACTTTCCTGTTCACTGATAACCGTCCACTAGCGCCGTTACACTTGCGAATATATCAAACAAAACGGGACAAATACACCTCTTTGGCGAACCCGCGAAAAGCGTTGTACAATCGCTGCCCGGTTGACTGCGCCGGAACGAGACAGAACAGTGTGGGGCCGCTACCGGACATGTGCACTGGAAAGCGAGCCACGTGGGCGGCCCGTTTCCAGACCTCTGCGACCTCCGGGTACAACCGCAGCGCAGCAGGCGTTAGACCGTTGGATACCCGTTGATTGACCGCCTCGACGTCACCAGACCGAAGTGCGGCGACGATTTCTTCGCTGATGGCGCGTTTCTGGTATTCCTCTGGTCGCATCGCTGTGTACACTTCCGCAGTCGAGACGTGGACTGGCGGGTGAACCAGCACGACCCAAGCCCGCAGACTGTGCTCCACTCGCTGCAGGCGTTCCCCCCGCCCTGTAGCCAAAGCGCACCCGCCGTAAACGCAAAACGGGACATCCGAGCCAATCCCTGCGCCAATCTCAGCGAGCTCGTCCAAAGAGAGTTCTGTCTCGTATAGGCGGTTGAGGCCGCGCAAGGTCGCCGCCGCGTCGGCCGACCCGCCAGCCAGACCTGCCGCGACCGGGATCTGTTTGTCGATCCAAATCCGAGCGGAAGCTTCGATGCCCGTATGTCGAAAAAACGCCGCAGCGGCCGTCCATGCCAAATTACGATCGTCTTGCGGGACATGCGAGACGGAGGCTCCGACTTCAAGCCCCCGCCTAGAAGTTTTCTCAATCCACACCAAGTCTGACAAGTCAATGGTCTGTAGCACCATGTCAACTTCGTGGTACCCGTCCGGTCGACTGCCGAGAACGTCGAGCGATAAGTTGATTTTTGCGTAGGCGCGCTCTGCCAGCAACTTTTCACCCCGAATCGCGAATTCTGCTCACCTAAGAATGCTTCGATTCGGTCTGTCCGTCAAGCAGCGTTAGATTTTACATCATCGCCATACGAACTTGTCCGTTCGACAGCGAGAAGTCGGTTGTTGTTTGGCCGCCGCGCCGCAAAACGACCTCCTCCACGCCGTTGTAATCCTCGTAAAACGCCGCAACGATGTCGTCCGGCCCGCTCTCGTCGAGCGCCCGCTCAAGCGCTTGCGGTTCTGACAACACCACGGTGCACCGCTTCTCCGGACAGGCGCGCGACAACTGCGACATAATGAGGGCAGCGATTTCTCCATCGCGGCGCCCGCGTTTATCTTTGTCCTCCTTGACGATGAATTCGTCAAAGATACCTGCAAGCTGCTCGCCGCTCTCTCGGATCACGGAGTCAGCACGGTCACCAGGGACGCCGACAACGCCGATCAGGCGACGGTGCGGTACCCTTTTCAGCCATCGTCCAACCTGGTAAAACCCATCCGGGTTATGCCCGTAATCCAACACCACTCGCCCACCGTTTGGCATGCGGAAAAGTGTACAGCGGCCTTTGTTGTTTTGGTGCGGCGAAAAGCTGCACAATGCCTCAGCGCACTGTTGCCGGGTCAAACCGTAGGCGCGCAGGGCCGCTAAGCCAGCCAGACAGTTTTCCACTTGGAACGGCGCCGAACCGCCAAGCGTCAACGGGATCTCGGTGACAGGAACGACTTCCCACGTCAGATTTCCCCGCGCCTCGATGAGCCATCCGCGCGATACGTAGTAGCCAACTCCGCCACAAGCCAAGTGTCGACGAAGGGTTTTGTTATCTTCGGATCCGGCGAAGTAGACCACGCGTGCGGATAGCCGGGCTGCCAAATCGACGAGGTGCTTATTGTCCGCGTTGAGCACCACGATACCATCGTCCTCCACGCATTCCGCGACTAGAGACTTGATGTGAACGAGGTCTTCAACGCTTTCAACACCGTCCTGCCCGATGTGATCCCCGGCAATATTCGTCAATACCGCCACATTTGCCTTGTCGTAGGCCAATCCACCGCGGACAATGCCTCCGCGCGCGCATTCAAGCACCGCGACTTCAACTGCTGGATCAGACAAAACGACGTTGGCGCTGTCTGGTCCCGTGGTATCACCCCACAGCACCTGCTCATCGCCGACGAAAACACCCCCAGTCGTGGTCATGCCGACGATTTTTCCAGTCTGGCTGACCCCGTGACCGATCAGGCGAGTGGTTGTCGTTTTTCCGTTCGTCCCAGTCACGGAGACAATCGGAATTCGTCCGCGGCCAGTTGGATAAAGCGAAGTGACGATAGCGTCCGCAACGTCCCGCGACTGTCCGTAAGAGGGGGACTGGTGCATGCGAATTCCAGGGGAAGCGTTCACTTCAATGATGGTACACGCCCCGCGCTGATACGGTTCAGTCGGAGCGGCTACGACCATGTCCAGCCCACATACGTCGAGTCCAATCAAACGGGCGGCGCGTTCTGCGAGGCTGATGTAGCTCGGGTGCAAGTCGTCGGTCAAGTCAACTGCTTCTCCACCCGTGGACAAATTTGCGCTCTCGCGCATGTACACCACTTCACCGGGTGCGGGCACAGAAGAGAGAGTCAGCCCTTGGCGCTTCAAGTGCAACCCGGCGGTCTCGTCCAGTGGGATTTTGGTCAGTGGTTTTTCATGGTCCTCGCCTCGCCGTGGGTCAGCGTTCGCAAGTGCGACGAGTTCCTCAACCGAGTGCTGCCCATCCCCGCGAACGTGGGCTGGGATCCGTTCACTCGCTGCGACAAATTTACCGTTTATCAGCAACAGACGAACGTTGCGCCCCTCTTCATAGCGCTCCACCAGGACCCGCGGCGCGTACCTGTGTGCTGCCCGGAACGCTTCCTCAACCTCATCTTCGGAAGTGAGCGAGAGACTGACGCCGCGGCCCTGGTTTCCATTGTACGGTTTGACAACTACGGGCGCCCCCAACCTGCGCAACCACTCGACAGCCTCTGTTGCAGTTCTTGCTGTGCCACCTTCAGGCACCGGGATCCCGGCGCTCTCCAGCAACTCTTTGGTCGCTTCTTTGTCACTGGCGATGTCTACGGAGACTGCCGGTGTCTGCTCCGTGATAGTGGCTTCGACCAGTTTGCGCTGGCAGCCATACCCGAGTTGAATTAAACTGCGGCTGTTGAGTCTGCGCACCGGAATTCCTCGACGTGAAGCGGCGTCAACGATGGCCTGGGTACTGGGTCCAAGACCAGACTCTGACCAAATCCTTGCTGCCTCACGCAGCGTCTCCTCCACTGACCAGGAGTGTCCGCTAAGACATGCACTCACGAGCGAGATGGCCTCTTGCAACAGGTACTTCTGACACTCGTACTCCTTGCACTCCATGACAATCTCGTAGCGGCCAGGCGCACCCGCATACAGCGTTTTGCCGTAGTGCACGTCGAGTCCGAGACAGCACGCCAATTCGATGGCTACGTGTTCGGCGATGTGTCCAAAGTATGTGCCACCGTAGAGCCGTTCGACAAATCCACCAGGAGCACCTTTTGCACAGTGGTGCTCGCGCAGTCCCGGGAGCATCCGCAACAGCCGATCAGAAAAACCCTCAAAGTCAGTACTCTCTCGTTCGGTGAGCGGACCAAGTTCAACTTCTGCCACCAGTATGGGTTTGTAGATGTATATGTTTGGACCGGCAATGTGACGTGTCCGTGTAACCTTCATTCTTTCCACTCCTCGCCGCCGTTTTCCGAAACAGCGCCCCAGTCTGTCACAGGCTGGCGGCTGCTCAAGTTGTATCCATACCCATCGGGTAAGATGTGCAGGCCGATCCCGCACAGCGCCAGCGATTCGTCACGGTGCACGTGTTCAAGGTTCGAATAGGTCAGTCCGCCCGCGTCCACAACACTGACCGCACCTTCTCCCACCACCCGAAATGTGCGGTCGCGGATCACAACGGCGGTATTCTCGTCAATTCCAAGCCCAAGGTGGTGCGGGTATTGTGCGACGGCTGACAGTAGTCGTCCCAGCCGGCCTCGTTCAGCAAAGTGTTGGTCAATCACTACGCCGTCGATAAACTCCATTCCTGGGGCCATGTCTACCACGCTAATGCGGGGGTTCGTCTCCGCCTCGCCCTCGACGATCATGGTGCTCGACATCATGGAAGCCCCGGCACTCGTCCCCCCCAAAGTCACGCCTCGCGCAAGGGCCGCATGCAGTGCCGCGTCAACGCGGGTACCACCTAACAGTTTTGTGATTCGCAGCTGGTCGCCTCCGGTAAAGAAAATACAGGTAGCGTCCCGAATAAAAGCCACAGCGCTGTCCTTGTTAGCTGCCGTCCGGTCAGACACATCAAACGTACGCACGTCTTCGGCGCCTAGCTTTCGAAACACCTCGATGTACTCCATTCCAACATCAATGGGCAGTTCTGTCGCGACAGTCATGACCAGCACGCGTGCGTGCGAGCCTCCTCCTAGACGCAGAAACTCCCGTAAGATACGGCACTCTCCAAGCTTGTCCTCGGCACCGCCAATGACCACCAGCGGTCCTGGCTGCTGCTGCAAAGAACTCCCTCCTCAAGGGCGGCATGAAAAAAATACAAATCCTAGGCTGTCCACGCGGGTTGATCCTATACGCGAACAACAGAACGCCGGGGCGTCGTTCTCCCCGGCGTTCTGTCTAGTCGGTTGTCGGACAGTACCGCTAAGGCCTAACGCTCTGACCCTCGCTCTGCCATCGTACGCTCTGCAATTTCAATCGCTCGTTTCACCATGTTCCCCGCATCGCGCGTGGTAATTCCGCCCCAACCCTCGCGCTCGACGGTGTCGTAAAAGCCGAGTTCCTTCGCGAGCTCGTTCTTAAACGCCTCTGACATGGTTCCGCCACGACGCCCCATTGCACAACGCCTCCTTCTGGTGGTCTCTGAACAGGGTAACCCTGGTCAGTCGTACCAGCGGCAGCACGGTTTGCGTATCCGACTGCCCGACAACCACGGGTAGTTTTTGTGTACGAGCACGACGGTATGCAACCCAGGACAAATAAAAAGTCGTGGCTTTCGCCACGACTGCGGTTTCTTTTCTTTACGCCTTTAACCAAAGAAGCCTACTGCACTTCTGAATAACCCACTCGAACATTCCCGCCGTCTTTGCACAATTCTAACTCGACTGTCTCCGTTAAGACATCCGCGTAGCTGTACGAGACGCGTTTGAACGAGCCATCAGGCGGATCAAGCTTTACGACGAATACAGAAGGATACGTTTCCTCCAGCACACCGAAGCGTTCAACTGTCTTGCGTCTGCCCCCGTTGGCTCGGAGAAGGACCCGTTCCCCAATTAACGTGTCCAAACTTCTCTTGATATCGTGGAGCGCATTCTTCGCCAACACACACCACCTCTTTCCATGGCCAATCATACCACGGAAAGACAGTCCTGTCAATTGAGAGCCCATCATTATATCAACGGATGATTTTCCTTGTCAATGGGTACTATAACAATTTTATGTCCTGTTCAGTAGAGCGATTTGGGCAAACCCAGGCGGTACTTGCCGCGGGACTCAAGGCCACCGATCCCATCGGTCCCTGTGTACGTGGAGCGTACGACGTCGTACACATTGATTGTCTCATTGACGGGGGTGAAAGCGATCTTCTCCGCTATAAATACTGGGTCTAGCGCATGAATCATAATCCGCTGTGGAGAACTGGCAAAGTTCGCACCTGCGTCGAGAATCGCTTCGAAGTGCGATTGACATGCACCTGCAATAATCACTAAATCGTCCATATTCCGCTCATGCCTTCGCGCGTTCGCGACTGCCTTGACGAAGTTGCCCGAGTTTCTGTAGTTGCCAAGGTCTGCCCAGCTTTTATTTTTACGGATCACGCCGTCGTGTCCGGTAATGATCAAAATATCCGGTTCATACTGTTGAAGCAGTCCAGTCACAGCTTCTGGCATCTGGATTTCCGAAACGTGTTTCCCAATTGCCCGGATGCCAAGCTCACGATACATTGTCAGGCACTTATCAAGATAAGTACCGTCTCCGTCCAAGTGCAGAACACGCCCGGGCCGTTCAAAAAAATCCGGGTCAGATTGAAAACGCGTCTCTTTGCGCAGCGACCGCTTCTCGAATTCAACACTGCGGCGGTTGCGGATCAACCGCAAACATTCATCTTCGACGCGGTTCTGGCGCGCCTGAAATTGTTGGCGCTCCGTCTCTGTCACTCCTTCAAGGTCAGAAAATGGGGCGTCCGCCATGAGTCGGACGTCGAGACCTTTCAGGATCGCCGTTTCACTTGATTCGTCGACCTCGACGATGACAAAACAAACGTCTTTCCCGTAGGAAGTCCGTGTCACCAGGTCGCCTGTTTTCCACAAGGCAGCTCCCCTCCTTCGATTCGATCGAAGACCATGGGTAGTAGTAAATTCCCCTCAGCATATGTCCCGGAACAGTTTCCTGTGCGACGTCCGCTGGAGAAAGAAGAGATGACGTGGCGAACCGTATCACAGCCGTGATTCCGGCACACAACGAGGAAGGTTATGTGGCTCAGGTCTTGCACCAACTGCTTCGGGCTGGTGTGACCCACTGCGTAATCGTCGCAAATGGCTGCACAGACGACACAGTGAGAGAGGCGAAAAGTGCTCTCAGTCTGTTTCGATCTGCGACGGTCGCCACCCTGTCTGATGCTCTTGGTCCCGATGTCGGGCGCGCAGTGGGGGCGATTGCGGCACTGCGGTCGAGTCCCCAGCCGGACTGGCTGGTGTTCGTCGATGCCGATTGGCGAGGTGCGTTCGGCCCGCTGCTTTCTGACTTCCTCAGAGCAGGCATTGCAAGGGAGAACCGAGTTCTGTTCGTCGGACAAAGTGAAATCACTCGTTTGGACCAGCAATTGTGGCAGGCTGCCTTGCGCGAGGTGCGTGCAGACTTGTGCGGGTTGCAACCTAGCCTCTTGCCATTATTAGTTCACCGCAGTGCATTTCGGGCACTGTCGCCTCGCTGGCTGGCGCATCCTGGACAGTTTGCAGCCTTGTGTGTAACTCACTTACCTGCTAGTGATGTGGGCGTCTACGTTGATTGGGAGTCTCGCTTAGTGGGGAATCGCCAACGTGGATGGAGCCACGACCACGCTATGCGTGACTTGTTGCTCGGAGATGTCATCGAAGGTATCGGCCTGCTCACCGGAAAGCGCCGGAGTCGCACGTGGCAAGGTCAGTTGCTTGACGGTGGTCACTCAAGCCGTCGCTACGACCTACTCGACCGCTGGGCAAACACACTGACAATTCATGCCGCTGCAAGTCTTCAGGAGGTCACACTTTCTCAAGACTTGGTATAGCGGTCTGCGACTTTGGAAGCGCAGTACGCGTTTGGCTTGACCCGCGCCTCGTACCCGCTCGCCGTGATCCAACTGACGATTTCCCTGATCAGCGTTTTGGTCGCCCCCCGCTCGCCGATATCGAGGTGGACTTCGAGCGCCCACTGTGCCCCCCGCTGCTGCAGTTCTTCGGACAACTGGCCACAGACCTGGAGGGAGTATGCGGCCTCGGTGAACATCCGCTGCCGAAGTGAGAAGCGATGACCTTGTTCTTCACGGTGAATGTAGTACCGCGCCCCCTTGCCGATCCGGTGCAGGATAATCGCAGAGACGAAGGTGGCACTGTGCGCTTTGGGTTGAGAATCTGTCCCAATCATCAGACGATAATGATCATGCGGATGCAGGCTCACTTCCTGCATCATGTCCTCTGCGACCTCCGGCAAACTGAGTGCGCCGCGGGTCGGACTGCGAAACATCATCATGAGATTGCCCTCCTTCGGGCTATTGGCACGCCTGTTTTCAGTATATCACGCGATCGTGCAAAGACTCAGGACGGCTGTACCAAAGTGTTTGCAATGTCGGCAAACTCAGCGAGCGTCAGCGTCTCGCCGCGCCTTCCCCCATCGACGCCCGTTCTCGCCAGTAGAGCAAGTGCAGACTCCTTGGAGATACCAAGCCCTGTACTGAGAGCGTTTGCGAGCGTTTTGCGTCGGGTGGCAAAGGCCGCTCGGACGACTCGGAAAAAAGCAGCCTCGTCAGCGACTTCGACAGGAGGCGTCAGCCGCCTTTCCAGGCATAGCACAGCAGACTCCACATCAGGAGGCGGTAAAAAGGCGCCGGGGCTGACACGAGCGACGGTTTGCACATCTGCGCGGTACTGCACTGCAACAGACAACGCCCCGTAGGTCTTGCCGCCAGGCGGGGCCGCCATTCGCTGCGCAACTTCCCGCTGCACCATCACAACCATGCGCGACCAGTCGACTCCCGCGTCAAACAGGTGAAACAAGATGGGCGTTGTGATGTAGTACGGCAGGTTGGCCACCACTGCGACGTGCTCACAGCCTGCTTCGGCAAAGTGTTTCCATATCCGTGCAAGGTCTACTTCCAGGACGTCGTCATACACAATCTCTACGTTATTGCAGTCCTTCAGCGACTCTGCCAGCACCGGCGAGAGCGACCTGTCTTTCTCGATCGCGATGACCGTTTGGGCACGCTCCGCCAACCGCCGTGTGACGACCCCAGCACCCGGGCCAATTTCAAGCGCCCCGTCACTGTGAGTTAAACCGCTAGCAGCCGCGATCGCGTCGAGCACACGCTCGTCGACGAGGAAGTTTTGCCCATACTGTTTCTTCAACTGAAATCCGTGCCGCGCCATCAAGTCGCGCAGCGCCCGCGCACTCGTCAGTTTCAATGCATCGTTCATAGTTGCACAAGCGCCTCCTCCCACTCTTCCCGCGTGATACCGAGTACGTTTAGTTTGCGCACAAAGGCCTTTGCATTGCCGTAGCCAATGCCAAGCTGCTCGCCGACTGCTTGTCTGCGTTTTGCTGCGTCAGCCATCCCAACGAGTCCTGCGGCTTCGAGGTCTGCGAGTGTAAATTCGCCGCCAGTGTCGAGTCCTGCCGCCCTGTTTTCGCGCGCCTGCAGCAACGCTTCTATAATCGCCTCGTCCGGTGCGTGTTCCACACCGACGCCATGCGAACTGCGAGCCACACGGCGCGCCAAAAATGCGTGGCGTACGCCAGGAATGGCGTCAGCCACGCGCCGACGGATCCGTTCGCCTGGGCCGTCGGGGTCGGTCAATACAATCACGCCGCGTGAAGTGGCCGCGCGGCGCAACTCTGCAAGTGTCCGATGCGCAACGCGGTCACCGCCGAGCACCCAGACGTCTGCTTGGACGGCGCGTTCTACCGCCTGCCGGTCATGGAGACCTTCAACGACGACAACTTCCCGGATGACCGGGCGCACATCCGAGGTCATAAAGTCTCCACCTTAGTGAACAGCCGCAGGGCATTCTCTGCCGTCTGCCTCGCCACTTCTTCTGTATCTTGTCCCCGTACACGAGCGAGTTGCGCCACGACCAGCGCAACTCGTTCCGGTTCGTTGCGTTTGCCGCGCAGCGGGGCAGGTGACAGGTACGGTGAGTCGGTTTCTGCGAGCAGCCGATGGGCCGGGATGCCGCGCGCCACCTCACGCACATCGTCCGCCTTTTTAAACGTGACGGGACCGCCGAACGAGATGTAGTAGCCGAGGTCAAGACAGCGCTTGGCGACTGCCTCGGACTCGTTGAAACAGTGCATGACGCCCGTGACTCGGCCGCGAAATGACTCAATCATCGCGACGAGGTCTGCCGTTGACTCGCGGTTGTGCAAAATGACGGGAAGTTGACAGCGCTCGGCCAGTTCGAGCTGCCGCCGGAGCACATCCTGTTGCTCAGGCCTTGGCGCAGCGTCCCAGTAATAGTCGAGGCCAATTTCGCCGATCGCGACGACTTTCGGGTGAGACGTGAGCGCCTCAATCCGCGCAAAGTCTTCAGCAGGTACGTCTTTGGCTGCTTCCGGGTGGATCCCGACGGCTGCAAACACCTCCGGCTCCTGCTCAGCGAGCCGGACCGCCCGCTGTGAGGACGCCACGTCGACACCCGGCACGACGATGCGCCCGACGCCCGCTGCTCTGGCGCGCGCGAGCACGTCTGCCAAGTCGCCGGCAAACTGGTCGTCGTTCAGGTGACAGTGCGAATCAAACAGCATTTACTTGACCACCGCCCCGTTCGGCATCGACTCCGGCACCGTCACGAGGGTCAATTGGTCGCCTTCTGACGCTGCGAGAATCATCCCGTTCGAATCGACACCGCGCAGTTTGACCGGTTTGAGATTGGCGACGACGACGACTTTGCGGCCGACGAGCACACTCGGCGGGTCGAAGTACTTGGCGATACCTGAGACAATCTGCCGCACCTCGCTGCCGAGGTCGATTTCTAGGCGGAGCAGTTTGTCGGC